>CAIKZV010000297.1 GCA_903831925.1 uncultured Burkholderiales bacterium | reverse complement strand
TTGTCGGCGATCACGGCCGGGTTGCGCGGATCGTCCTCGGGAATCCCGGCTTCGACCTTGCCCACCAGGTCGGCGCCGACGTCGGCGCCCTTGGTGAAGATGCCGCCGCCGAGTCGCGCGAAGATCGAGATCAGCGACGAGCCGAAGGCCAGTCCGATCAGCGGCTTGATGACATCGTGGAGCTTTTCGGGCGCCGCGTCAGCGCCGCCGAGGACCAGGAAGAAGCCTGCCACGCCGAGCAGACCAAGACCGACGACCAGCATGCCGGTGATTGCACCGCCGCGAAAGGCGACCGTCAGGGCGTCGTTCAGTCCGCGCGTGGCGGCTTGAGCGGTTCGCACATTGGCTTTCACCGAGACGTTCATGCCGATGTAGCCGGCCAGACCCGACAGGATTGCGCCGATGGCAAAGCCGAAGGCGGTGGTGCCGCCAAGACCCGGCACAAAGAAGATCAGCAGGAACAGAACCGCGCCGACGATGGCAATGGCGGTGTACTGGCGATTGAGGTAAGCCTTCGCACCCTGCTGGATGGCGGCCGCAATCGATTGCATTTTCGCGTTGCCCGCATCAAGGCCGAGAATCCATCGGCTCGATACGATGCCGTAAATCACGGCAAGCGCCCCGCAGATCAAAGCGAACCAGATCGCGGTGTAAGAGGTAACCGTCATCGTCAGAATCTCCGTGTCGTATTGCGAATCATGGTCGGTTCTACGGGCCGCCCGACAGAAAGTCGGGACAACGCCATCGAAGACCGCCTATTGCACATCAGCGCCGTTTGAGCGCACTGAAACTTCAAGCAAATGGCGCCTGAGCGGGCGCCATTATGGGGGATTGTTCAGACGAGTGCTGCGAAAGCTCGTCCGCGGATCTCGTCGACCGTGCCCAGACCCGAGATTTTCCGGTAGCGGGGAGCCCCGGCAGCGCCATTGGCAGCCCATTTCGAGTAGTAGTCGACCAGCGGGCGAGTCTGGGCGTGATAGACCTCGAGTCGCGTCCGCACGGTGGCTTCGCGATCATCATCTCGCTGGATGAGATCTTCACCGGTTTCGTCGTCCTTGCCAGCAACGCGGGGCGGGTTGTAGGCCACGTGATAGACCCGACCGCTGTTGGCATGCACGCGTCGCCCGCTCATTCTTTCGATGATGTCGCTGTCGGGCACGTCGATTTCGAGCACATAGTCGATGCCGACCTTGGCATCCTTGAGCGCGTCAGCCTGAGGGATGGTTCGCGGAAAGCCGTCGAACAGGTAGCCATTGGCGCAATCGGGCAACGCGAGGCGGTCCTTGACCAGGCCGATGATCAGGTCGTCGGACACCAGCCCGCCCGAGTCCATGATTTTTTTGGCAGCAATACCCAGCGGCGTTCCGGCCTTGACCGCCGCGCGAAGCATGTCGCCGGTGGAAATTTGCGGAATGCCGAACTTTTCCTTGATGTATCCGGCTTGGGTTCCCTTGCCCGCACCGGGCGGGCCGAGAAGAATCAGGCGCATGGGGGTCCCTGAGTTAGTCAAAATTCTGTAATCGCCGATCGTAGCATTTTGACCATAACCGCAAAATGCGGCGGGGGTCAAACCGAATGCTGCGTCGGCGGGATGTCTGCGTAGTGGCGGCGAACGCGATCAAGATCGGCCTGCGTGTCGACGCCCGCGGGTGGCGCCTGTTCGACCCGAATGACAGCGATTCGAAATCCGTGCCAGAGGGCTCGCAGCTGCTCGAGTGATTCGATCGCTTCAATCGGTGAAGGCGTCAGGTCCCGGTAAGCCCGCAAAAACGCCACCCGATAGGCATAAAGACCGATATGCCGCGCAACGGCTTCGGAGATACCCGGTCCCAGCGCAGCATCAAGCGGGATCGATTCATTGTGGCCTTGCGCCGGTTTCACCGGGCTTGCGGCAGTCAGGCGCGCCATCGGATCACGGGCATACGGAATCGGCGCGCGTGAAAAATAGAGCGCCTGTCCGCGTGCGTCAGTGACCACTTTCACGACATTGGGCGAGAGGTAGTCGGCCAGCGATTCGATCGCGTGCGCAGCCGTGGCAATGGCGCAGTCGGGGTTCGCGCGAAGTTGCTCAGCCACCCGGACAATCAATGGCGGCGGGATCTCGGGCTCGTCGCCCTGGACGTTGACCACGATGTCTTCGTCGCGCAGTCCGAGCAGATCGGCCGCCTCGGCGAGTCGGTCGGTGCCTGACGGATGATCGGCACGGGTGAGCAATGCCCGGATGCCATGTGCTTCGACTGCATCGATCACCTCGGCCGAATCGGTGGCGACCGCCACCAGGCGCGCGCCCGAGTCGAGGGCCCGACGCGCCACCCTGACGACCATCGGCTCACCGGCGATATCGGCCAATGGTTTGCCGGGCAATCGGGTCGAGCTCATGCGCGCCGGAATCAGCGCGACGAAGTCGGGCACCTGGCTCATGCCGGGCTCACGATTCGGGCAGGACCCGGGCTTGCTCCTCGACCAT
This sequence comes from uncultured Burkholderiales bacterium, assembly GCA_903831925.1. GTDB lineage: Bacteria > Pseudomonadota > Gammaproteobacteria > Burkholderiales > Burkholderiaceae_E > UBA4615. Next base: position 5,820 of record CAIKZV010000297.1, on the reverse strand, counting down.
GATCGGAATGCCGTCCCGGATCGGGAAGGCCAGCCGGTCGGTCTGGCAGATCAGCTCCTGCGCCGCGCGATCGTGCTTGAGCAGACCCTTGCAGATCGGGCAGACCAGGATTTCGAGCAGACGGCTATCCACGAAGGCGATCCTCCAACCAGTCGATGAGTGCCGCCTCGGGGGCGGCTTCAATGTGCAACACGACGCACCGCGACCGCAGGGCGTCATCAAACCCGACGCATCTTACGGCGTCCTTCGCTGTCATGATCAGCCAGCGGCCCGGCAGCGCCGAAAGCCATGCCTCGTCGATCGGTGAATGGTCGGCCAGCGGCCAGCACCTTGCCTCGATGCCCAGCTCGGCGAGCTGCCCGAAGAAGCGCTCGGGCGTGCCGATTCCGGCCAGCGCGTCGAGTGACTGACCGCGCATCTGCGAGGCAAATTCGCCGATCTCCCAGCTCAGCCTGTCGTCCAGGGTGGTGAATCGGGTCATGTGCGTCTGAAAGTGAAACACCCGCGAGTGGGCGATCGGCGTTGGGGTGGCGGCGCCGCTCAGCACGATGGCGTCCAGCAGCAGCGCATCCGACAGCGGCTCGCGCAAAGGGCCGGCCGGCAAGCACCGCCCATTGCCGGCGCCACGCGAGTCGAAGACGGCGAGTTCGAGATCGCGGCGCAGCCCGACATGCTGCAGGCCGTCGTCCGACAGGACCACATCGAGCGCTTCCAGAGCATTCAATTGACGCAAGGCAGCGCCACGGTGTCTTCCGACGACCACCGGCCGCCCGGTCTCGCGGGCGATCAGGATCGGTTCGTCACCGAAGTCGCTGATGGCGCCGTCGCGCCGCACCAGCCTGGGGGCGTTGCGGGCACCGTGATCATGGCTGCCGTGCCCGCGGGCGATCACGCCGACCCGCCAGCCGCGCGCCGTCAGCGCCTTGACCAAGGCGATGAGCAGCGGCGTTTTGCCTGTGCCGCCGACCAGCAGATTGCCGACGATCACGACTGCAGGCTCACCCGAAGCGCGCGGCATCAGCTTGTCCTGGGCAATCTGTTCGCGTCGGTGCGCTGCGACAGCGCCGAGCAGACCGCCGAGCGGCCTCAGTGCCAGTCCGATCAGGGCGTCTGCACTACCGCGCGGCGCGAACCAGAGTTGCCGGATCCGCTGCTCGAGGGCGGCACGCCAGCCCGTCGGTCCCGGCCGCGGTGCGAAGGCATGCGGCGTCGTCAAGGTTTGCGGGCGTTGCCGGTCTGAGTGGCAAAGCTGACCTTGCCCAGGCCGGCAAGCCTTGCCGCCTCCAGCACATTGATCACTGCCTGATGGCTCGCACCGGCATCGGCATAGATCACGACGGTCGAATCGCTTCGACCGGATGCCGCTTTCGACAGCAGTTGCGCGAAACTTCCGGCATCCCGCCAGGGGGCAATCTCGCCGTCGATGGCGTAGCGCGACTCGGTCGACACGGTCACCGAAATCTCGGTCGGTCGTTCGGCCGGCTTGTCCACTGCGGCCGAGGGCAGATTGACCTGCAATTCACTGAACCGGGAATAGGTGGTGGTCACCAGCAAAAAGATCAGGATGACCAGCAGCAGGTCGATCAGTGGAACAAAATTGATTTCCGGTTCTTCGCGACGGAATCCGCGCCGGAAATTCATGTCGCCCTGGATGCCGGACGAGGGTTCGACTGGCGCGGCGCGATGCCATCGAGCAGGCGCAGCGATTGCTGCTCCATGTCGATCAGGAAACCGTCGACCCTGTTTCGAAAACCGCGATAGGCGATCAGGGCGGGGATGGCCACGATCAGACCGAGCGCGGTGTTGTAGAGCGCGACCGAGATTCCGTGCGCCAGCGCCTGAGGATTGGAGCCGGCCGGCGTTGCGGCGCCGAAGATCTCGATCATGCCGACGACCGTCCCGAACAGTCCGAGCAGGGGCGTGATGCTGGCGATCGTGCCGAGCGTGGCCAGATAGCGTTCGAGATCGTGGCTGACCGCGCGGCCGGTTTCTTCCATGGACTCCTTCATCGACTCACGCCCGGCCAGGGAATGGCGCAGGCCGGCAGCAAACACCTTGCCAAGCGGCGACGAACTTTCGAGTTTCTGTACCATCTCCGGCGTGGCCGCGTTCTGGCGATGCAGGTCGAGAACCCGCTCGAGCAGCCCGGCCGGCATGACCCGGGTGGCCCGCAGCGAAATACCGCGTTCGATGATCAGCGCGACTGCGGTAAACGAAGCGATGATCAGGAACCAGACGGGCCAGCCTGCAGCCTGGATGAGCGACAACACATCGACCTCCGAAATCGCGGCTCCCTGGGCCGATTGCCGCAAGTCGCGCGAGTCGGCGATTGTCCGGGTTTTCTGCCTGCCGGGGCAAGTCGCCGCCGATAGGCTGGAAAACCGCGGTCCGGTCCTTGCGCTGAAACCGTTCGTTCATGGTCCTGTCATGACCGTCTATCCCCAAACCCTGTGGACAAGTCTGTGCATCAATCTGGTTGGCGACGGTCAAAATGGCTTGAAAGCTGGCTTTGCAAGCTTTGCCGAAAAATTACGCAAGATAAATAGTCATTAAATTCAATGAGTTACATCGAAATCCCGTGCTGTTCGAGGCATTAGGCCAAATGATGACGAAAATACGTCGTTTGTGGATAGTTTTCGCCCGCACAGTGGCTTGGGCGTGAGCTCCGACGGACAGGGTCGCGGCGCTCAGGTCGGTGTCGTGACGGTCGCCGAACTCAATCGCGCAGTGGCTGCATTGCTCGAACGCAGCTTCTCACCCGTTTGGGTGAGCGGCGAAATTTCCAACCTGACGCGGGCGGCCAGCGGCCACTGGTACTTCACCCTTAAGGATGCACAGGCGTCGGTGCGCGCTGTGATGTTTCGCGGCCGAAACCAGCTGGTCGCTTTCAATCCTGCCAACGGCGATCGGGTCGAAGCCCGGGCGCAGGCGGGTCTGTATGAGGCTCGCGGCGAATTCCAGCTCAATGTCGAGGCCTTGCGTCAGGCGGGCTCGGGTGACCTGTTTCAGCGTTTCCTTCAGATCAAGGCGCGACTCGAAGCCGAGGGGCTCTTTGAGACCGCTCGCAAGCGCTCGCTCCCGGTGAATGTCCGAACGGTCGGTATCGTGACCTCACTGCAGGCGGCGGCGCTGCGGGATGTGCTGACCACCCTCGCGCGTCGTGCGCCTCAGGTAAGGGTCGTCATCTATCCGGCGTCGGTCCAGGGGGCGCAGGCACCCGCCGAACTGATCCGCGCCATGCTCGCCGCGGGCTCGCGGGCCGAGTGTGAGGTTCTGTTGCTGGTGCGCGGTGGCGGATCGATCGAAGATCTCTGGGCGTTCAACGATGAGCGACTGGCGCGCGTGATTGCTGCCAGCCCGATGCCGGTCATCAGTGGCGTTGGCCACGAAACCGACTTCACGATTGCCGACTTCGTCGCCGATCTGCGTGCGCCGACGCCCACCGCTGCGGCGGTGAACTCGGTGCCCGATCGGACGGAGCAACTCGCCTTGCTGGCCCGCGACCGCCATCGCCTGATGCAGGCCTGGCGTCGACAGAGTGATCAGCGCGAGCAGCGGCTCGATACCGCAACCCGGTTGCTTCGCCCGCCTTCCCTGCAGTGGGCGCAGCGACAGACCCGCCTCGAACAGCTGGCCCAGCGGCTTGCCACCGCGGGGGTGCGAAGCACCGACTTGCGTCGAGCTCGGCTCATGAAGCTGGCCTCGGCGCTGCGAACGCCGGAGCTGGCTGGGCCGCGCTCCCGTCTGGAGGGTGCGGCACGCGCCCTGACAGCCGCCGTCAGAGTGACCGCAGAGACCTCCGCTCAGCGCTTGCAGCATGCCGGTGCTGCACTCGAGCTGGTCAGTCCGCGCGGGGTTCTGGAGCGTGGCTATGCCATCGTCACTCTCGCCGACGGCCGGATCGTGCGCAGTGCCGGGAGCCTGTCGAGCGGCGATCAGGTGAGCGTCGCGCTTGGCGATGGGGCTTTTGACGCAACCGTCGACCGGCCGCTCATTGACGACAAGATCGACGTGAGCATCGACGTCCCCGCTCCCGTCAAACGCCGGCGTGGCCGCTGACCGCTTTTCGCGCCGCGGCACGATTTAAGCGTCCCGATTGAGCGCGGTCATCCCCCTGGCCTACAATCGCGGCAGCCTGCAGTCGCCGGCCGGCTACTGATTCAATTCGTCGCGCCGTCGGCGTCGACATCTTCCCAACACTTCTCATCCTGGATGCGACTATGGAACACACCCTACCGCCGTTGCCCTATGCCATCGATGCCCTGGTGCCGCATATCTCCAAAGAAACCCTCGAGTTTCATTACGGCAAGCATCATCAGACCTATGTCACCAACCTCAACAACCTCATCAAGGGCACCGAGTTCGACGCGATGAGCCTCGAAGACATCGTGCGCAAGTCGTCCGGCGGCATGTTCAACAATGCTGCCCAGATCTGGAATCACACCTTCTACTGGAACTCGCTGTCACCCAAAGGTGGCGGTCAGCCGACCGGCGCGCTGGCTGCGGCCATTAACGCGAAGTGGGGCACGTTCGACGCCTTCAAGGACGCGTTCACCAAGTCGGCAGTCGGCAATTTCGGCTCGAGCTGGACCTGGCTCGTCAAGAAGGCCGACGGCTCGCTCGACATCGTCAACACCAGCAATGCCGCCACGCCGGTGACCGGCACCGACACGCCGCTTTTGACCTGCGACCTCTGGGAACACGCCTACTACATCGACTATCGGAACCGTCGCCCCGATTACATGGCTGCGTTCTGGAGCCTGGTCAATTGGGACTTCGCTGCCAAGAACTTGGGCTGATCGGCGAGATTCTCAGTTGCGAGCCGCAGCCCCAAAAAGCTGCGGCTGAACCAGCCGGGCGCCGGCTTTGACGCCGCGCCTGGCAAACCATCCCTGTTCCATCTCGAGCGCGTAGCGCACGGCTCGCACCGGGCAATGGCTGTCCTCGGTCTGCGGTTTCATGTCCTCGATGTTTGTGATCGTGCCGTCATCGTCCAGAAAGGCGATTGACAGCGGAACCAGGGTGTTGCGCATCCAGAAGCAATGGCCGGCCTTGTCCGGAAAGACGAAGATCATCCCTTCGTTCGCACCCAGTTTCTCGCGCATCATCAGGCCCCGTGTTCGGGTCGGACTGTCAGCCGCAACTTCGGCCTTGATCAAGTGCATTCCAGCCTTGATTTCGATCTGCTCCAGCCGGGCATTCGGCATGACGCGGTCGGCTGTCCCCTGTGCATTCGCAGGGCGCACGGCACCGCTGCAGGCGATCAGAAGGGTCGCCAGCACAGCCCAGAGGGTGGCTGTGGCTGCGCGTTCGAAATTCAGGCAGTGCAGTTTCAAACGGGTCATATTCATTGCATATCCGGTCGGTCGTGGGTCCGATTCAGGTCGAACGATAGCCTCAAAGCCATGGTGCGGTCGATCGTCAGTGTCTGCCTTCGCGTTTCTGCCTCGAGCGTTGGTCGGCAGAATCTGGTCTGATGATTAGCCCTTATACTGCGAAAGGGTATGGCCGCGATTGAAACGGCCAGTGTTTCGAGCGTCTTAATACCAGTCGCAGGAGATTGCGCTTCATGTACCAGCACATCAAGGTTCCGGCCGTCGGCGAAAAGATCCGCGTCAATGCCGATTTCACGCTCTCAGTGCCCGATCAGCCGATCATTCCCTACATCGAGGGTGATGGCACCGGGTTCGACATCACACCGGTCATGATCAAGGTTGTCGACGCCGCGGTGTCCAAAGCCTACGGCGGCAAGCGGCAGATCCAATGGATGGAAATCTATGCCGGCGAAAAGTCCACCAAAGTCTACGGCCCCGATGTCTG
>CAIKZV010000296.1 GCA_903831925.1 uncultured Burkholderiales bacterium | reverse complement strand
CCAAGGACGAGGCCACACTCGCCGAAAGTCCGCTGGGCAAGGTCCCGTTCATCCGCACGCCGCAGGGCCCCCTGAGCGAATCGGCGGTCATCATGGAATACCTCGAGGACCTGCATCCTTCGCCGTCGCTGTGGCCGGCCGATCCCTTTGCGCGAGCGAAAGTGCGCGAGCTGATCGTTTTTCTCGAATTGCATCTCGAGCTGGTCGCGCGTCGCGTTTATTCGCAGGCGTTTTTTGGCGGCAAGGTCGAGCAGTCGGTGATCGATGCGACCCGCAAGGAGCTCGAGCGCAATGTCGGCGCGTTTCTGAAGCTCGCCAAGTTTTCGCCTTATGTGGCCGGCGATGCCTTTACGGTTGCCGATTGCGCGGCGATCGTCAGTCTGCCGCTGATCTCGCAGGCAGCCAAAGCGGTATGGGGCGACGATCCGCTGGCCGCGTCGCCGGCGCGCGACTATGTCAAGGAGATGTCGCAGCGGGCATCGGTGATCAAGGTGATGGCCGATCGCAAGGCCAACGCCGAACTGCGGGCGCAGATGGCCAAAAAGTGAGGGACGAGCGCTGAGGGACGAGCGCTGAGGGGCCTCAGGTGGCGTTGCCCTGACCCAGCGCCTCGATCTGGCTGCCGAGTTCGATCCAGTTTTCTTCGAGCAGATCGCGCTGCTGTGCCAGCGCGCTTCGCTCGCGCGCCAGCGCCGACGCTGCCGCTGAATCCTTGTAGGCATCGGGTTCGGTCAGGCGCTGATCGATCAGCGTGATCCGTGTTTGCGTATCGGCCAGTTCGGTTTCGATCGCCTCGAGTCGACGCTGCAAGGGGCGGCGCTGCGCGGCCAACTGGCTGCGCTGTTCGGCGGCGATTCGCCGGTCATCGCGCCGGGTGACTGCCCCGCCGTCGAGGGATCGTCGCGCCTGCGGATTGCCGGCATCGGTCTGCGCAGCAGCGCTCGGATCGACAGCCGCAGCGGGCGGCCCGGCGTTGGGCCGCTGAATCAGCCACTGGGCATAGTCCTCGAGATCGCCGTCGAAGGCCGAGACGCTGCCGTCGGCCACCCGCACGAACTGATCGACCGTGGCCCGAAGCAGATAGCGGTCGTGAGAGACCAGCAGCAGCGCACCGTCGAATTCGGCCAGCGCATCGGCCAGGGCGTCGCGGGTATTGGCATCGAGATGGTTGGTCGGCTCGTCCAGCACCAGCAGTTGCGGCTTGCCCCACACCAGCATCGCAAGCGCCAGTCGGGCGCGCTCGCCACCCGACATCGGCCCGACCGGCCGGGTGGCATCTTCGCCGCCGAAGCCGAAGCGCCCAAGCCAGTCGCGCAGCACCTGCTCGCGCTCGGTGGGTGCCAGTCTTTGCATGTGAGCAAGCGCCGAGTCGTTGGCCCTCAGGGCGTCGACCTGCTGCTGCGCGAAATAGCCGACCCGCACGCTGCGCGCCCGCTGCAGGTCGCCGCCAAGGGGCGCCAGCTCGCCGATCGCAGTGCGGATCAGTGTGGTCTTGCCGGCGCCATTGCGACCTAGCACGCCGATTCGCGAGCCGCGCCCGACGGTCATCGAGGCGGCGTCGATCACGATTCGCCCCGGGCCGTCGTCATCAGGCGCATAACCGACTTTGACCGCATCCATTCGCACCAGCGGATCGGGGCAATCGCCGACCGACGCGAAGTCGAAGTCGATGCCTCGTGTCTGGCGAAGCGGCGCGAGCACCTCGATTCGCTCGAGCGCCTTGAGGCGGCTTTGCGCCTGCTTGGCCTTGGTCGCTTTGGCGCGAAAGCGTTCGACAAAGGAGTGCAGGTGCGCAATGCGGGCCTGCTGCGTGATCACTGCCCGTTCGCGTTGCGCGGCCCTTTCGGCACGCGCCAGTTCGCAGGCCGAGTAGCCGCCGGTATAGCGCACCAGTTGGGCCTGATCGAGGTGCAGGGTGGCGGTGGCCACCCGGTCGAGAAAATCGCGATCGTGAGACACCACGATCAGGGTGGCGTCCAGGCGCATCAGGCGGCGCTCGAGCCACAGCACCGCATCGAGGTCGAGATGGTTGGTCGGCTCGTCGAGCAGCAGCAGGTCCGATGGCGCCATCAGCGCACGGGCCAGGTTGAGGCGCATCTTCCAGCCGCCGCTGAAGCGGTCGACCGCCTGCTCGGCATCTTGAGGCGAAAAGCCCAGACCATGCAGCAGCTCGCGGGCACGGGCGTCGGCCGAGGGGCCGTCGCAGTTGAGCCAGTCGTCATGGGCCTGGGCGATCGCATGGCCGTCGTCGCTGGCTTGCGCCCGGACAAGCGAGGCTTGCGCCTGCATCAGCGCGGTATCGGCTTCGAGCACGAAACGCCAGGCTGGCTGCTCGCCTTTGGGCATCGATTGGGCAAGGCGTGCGATGCGCATCGGCGGCGCATCGATGTCGCCGCCATCGAGACCGATCTCGCCGGCCAGGGCGCCGAGCAGGGTCGATTTGCCGCTGCCGTTGTCGCCGATCAGGGCGATGCGCTCGCCGGGTGAAATGGCGGCGCTCGCATCACGCAGCAGCATGCGGCTGCCGCGCCCCAGGCTGATGTTGCGGATGCGGATCACGCCAGGGACAGGGCGTCGCGTTCGATCAGGGCAACGCTGTTCTCGCCGCTGGCGGTGGGCAGCCAGATGAACTCGAGTTGCGCGAAAGCGGCTTCGAAATGCAGCGCCTCATGGCCGACTTCGAGCAGCATCAAGCCACCGGGGTTGAGGTGTGCCCGGGCGCCGGCCAGGATCTGGCGAATCAGGTCCATGCCATCGTTGCCGCCGGCCAGGGCGCTGACAGGTTCGTGACGGAACTCGGCAGGCAGCTCGGCCATCGAGGCGGCGTTGACATAAGGCGGATTGCACAGCACCAGATCGAATCGCTCGCCTTCAAGCGGCGACCAGAGCGAGCCCTGCCGCAGGCTCACCCGATCGGCGAGCCGATGCAGGGCGATGTTTTCGCCAGCCAGTGCGAGCGCGTCGATCGACAGATCGCTGCCGATCACGGTGGCCTGCCCGAATCGATAGGCTGCCAGGATCGCCAGGCTGGCGCCGCCGGTACACAGATCAAGCACCGTGCCGATATCGCCGGCGTCGGGCAGCCAGGGCTCGAGGGCGTCGCTGTCGAGCAGGTCGGCGATCGGTGAGCGGGGCACGAGTGCGCGCGCATCGCACAGGAAGCGCTCGCCGCGCAGCCAGGCCTCGCCGGTGAGGTAGGCAAGCGGCACACGCTCGGCGCAGCGCTGTTCAATGAGTGCGATGACAGCGGCGATTTCGCTTGGCGCGAGTCGCGCATCGAGCATCGGATCGAGCCGATCCAGTGGCAGATGCAGCGACCACAACACCAGCCACACCGCTTCGTCCCAGGCATTGTCGGTGCCATGGCCAAAACTGGCCTGCGCCGACTGAAGGCGGCTGACGGCATAGCGGATCAGGTCGCGCACCGATTGCATCGTGCGCACCGCCTCGTCGGCTTGCGCCACCCGCGGTCGAGGCTTGGCCCCGCTCATGCGAGCAGCGACGCGATCGTGCGGCGGTAGATATTCTTCATCGGCTGCAGCCAGGCCAGCTCGATATTTTCGTTGGTCTTGTGGATGCTGGCATTCGGTGGGCCGAACTCGATGACCTCGCGGCACAGGCTCGAGATGAAGCGGCCGTCGGAGGTGCCCCCAGTGGTCGAGAGTTCGGTCTGCACGCCGGCTTCCGCCTGAATCGCATCGCTGAGCGCCTGCGACAGCGCGCCTTTTGGGGTGAGAAACGGCAGGCCGCCCACGATCCAGTCGAGTTTGTATTGCAGTCTGTGCGCATCGAGCACTGCATGGACTCGCGCTTTCAGCCCCTCGACCGTACTGGCGGTGGAAAAGCGGAAGTTGAAATCTACCGTGCATTCGCCAGGGATGACATTGCCAACGCCAGTGCCGGCATTGATGTTCGAGACCTGCCAGGTGGTCGGTGGAAAATAGTCGTTGCCCTCGTCCCAGCGTTCGGCCGCCAGTGCGGCCAGCGCCGGTGCCAGTTCGTGCACCGGATTGCGGGCGAGGTGCGGGTAGGCGACATGGCCCTGGATGCCCTGGACCACCAGGCGGCCGGTCAGCGAGCCTCTGCGACCGTTCTTGATCATGTCCCCGATGATCCGAACCGAGGTGGGCTCTCCCACGATGCAGTAATCGAGCGATTCGCCGCGTGCGCGCAGGGCATCGATGACTTTGACTGTGCCGTCGAGCGCCGGTCCTTCTTCATCGGAGGTCAGCAGCACCGCGATCGCACCGCCGTGATCGGGTCGTGCAGCCACGAATTCTTCGATGGCAACCACAAAGCCTGCGATCGACGACTTCATGTCGGCCGCACCACGGCCGTACAGCGCACCCTCGCGCTCGGTCGGCTCGAAGGGGTCGGAGTGCCACCACTGGCGCGGCCCGGCAGGCACGACATCGGTATGGCCGGCAAACACCAGCGTCGGGCCCGGGCGCGCGCCACGTCGCACTGCCCAGAGATTGTCGACCTCGCCGAATCGCATCGCTTCGCATTCGAATCCGATGGCTCGCAGCCGATCGGCGATCAGGGTCTGGCAGCCGGCATCGTCGGGTGTGACCGAGCGCAGTCGGATAAGCGATTCGGCGAGCGAGCGGACCGGACACTTCATGGTGATCAGGCAGCAGGTGGGACGGAGGAAGGCGGGGCGGCAAAGAGCGCGCGATAGGTCGGCTCGGAAAAACCGATCAGGATGCGATCGCCGCTCTCAAGCACCGGGCGGCGCACCAGTGTCGGGTTGGCCAGAAGCAGATCAATCGCGCTGGTCTGGTCGACGACACCCGCTCGACGGGTTGCGTCGATCTGGCGCCAGGTCGTGCTGCGTCGATTGACCAGCGCGTCCCAGGGCAGGTGGCCCATCCAGCGCTCGAGCAGGGCCTGCGGCAGCCCGTCGGCACGAAAGTCGTGAAACCTGAATGCCACGTCTTGCGCCCGCAGCCAGTTACGCGCCTTGCGGACCTGATCGCAGTTCTCGATGCCGTAGACGATGGTGTCGCCGGTCATCAGATATTGAGCATGAATTCAGAAAACGAGGCGCCCGGTGCAGCAGGTGGCGTCGGCGGCGGTGGTGGCGTACCGTCGGCGCGCGGTGCGCCGGCAGGGGCAGCCGCAGGCGGTGATGCGGGCATCGAGAGGGTCGGCAGCCCGGTATCTGGACGGGGCAAGTTCAAGGTGTCTTCGCTGTTTTCAAGCAGCCACAGCAGGTTGGTCGGCGAATCGGACTGAGCCAATGCGTCGTTCTTGGTCACCCGCTTGCTGCGGATCAGATCGACCAGTGCGCGCTCGAAGGTCTGCGAGCCGGCGGCCATGCTCTTTTCCATGGCCTCCTTGATCTCGGACAGGCGTGCCTGCTCGATCAGTTCGGAGATCAGGGTGGTATTGAGCAGGATCTCGACGGCGGCTGCCCGGCCGCCCGAGATCGACTTGACCAGACGCTGCGAAATCACGACTTTCAGCGTTGAGGCCAGGTCGGTCAGCATGACCCGGCGATTTTCGGGCGCGTAGAAATTGACGATGCGGGTCAGCGCATGCGGCGCATTGTTGGCATGAAGCGTGGCCATCACCAGATGGCCTGATTGCGCGAAGGTCACCGCGGCATTCATGGTCTCGGCATCACGGATCTCGCCGATCATCAGGCAGTCAGGTGCCTGGCGAAGGGCATTGCGCAGTGCGGTGTTG
>CAIKZV010000295.1 GCA_903831925.1 uncultured Burkholderiales bacterium | reverse complement strand
TCAACAAGGACGGCAAGCTGTCGCAGGAAGAACTGAAGGCGTTTCGCGACGCCATGCGCCCCCCTGGTGGCCGCGCTTGCGCCCCCGGCGCCCCGGGCGCACGCCCCGCCCCGCCTCCGCCCAAGCCCGGCGCCTGATCGCGCGCGGCCTGACACAGCCGCGTTGATTCGGGGCACACCAGACGGTGTGCCCTTTTTTTTGCCCGGGTCTGGCCATGCGCCGCCGCCGCCGCGATCGCTCTAACTGCCCAAGCATCACGCCGCTCATCGACCGATCTGAGCTCGCGCGAGATCCCATGATCGACGCCATGAACGCAACCCGTACCTCAGCCCTTGCCATGCCGATCTCCAGCCCAGACACCGCAGCCGATCCGATGACCCCGCTCTATGCTCGCGCCGACCGCTGGTTGCTGGCGGTTCTGGCGATCTGCGAAGTGGCCGCGGTTGCGCTGTCGCTCTACTTCAGTCGACTCGACCTGGCGCTCGGCATCGGCTTGCCGGTCGCCGGTATCGCCGCCTTCCTGGTCATGACCCAGCCGGGCCGCCTGGCGACGCGGCTCTACATGGCCTTCGCGTTCATGGCGATCACCGCGCTGCAGATCCAGCTGTCCAACGGACTGCAGGAGGCGCACTTCGGCGTATTTGTCGTGCTGGCGTTCTTGCTGGCCTATCGAGACTGGAAGCCGATCGTGGTGGCCGCGGTGACCATCGCCTTGCATCATGTGAGCTTCAACCTTTTCCAGCAGTGGGGCTGGGGGCCGATCTGCTTTGCTCAGTCGAGCTGGGTGCTGGTCGCGATGCATGCTTCGTATGTCGTGGTGCAGTCAGCGCTGCAGATTTTCATGGCGCTCGAACTCAGCAACGATGCCCGTCTTGGCACCGAGCTTGCGCGAGTGACCGAATCGATGCGCGGCAGCGCCGATCGCCTGTGTCTCGATCTGTCCTCGGTGCGGGTCGAGACGCCGCTTGGGCGGGCCCTGCATGAGTCGATCGAGCGGATCAGTGCGGTGATGCAGGAGGTTGAGGCCTCGGCGGCATCAGTGCGCATTGCGTCGGGCGAGATCGCACAAGGCAATGGCGATCTCTCGGAGCGCACCGAGCAGACGGCAGCCAATCTGCAGAAGACCGCCTCCTCCATGGAGGAGCTTGCCGCCACGGTGCGCCAGACCGCCGATCATGCTGAACGGGCCGAAGCCTTGTCGCTCGCAGCGTCCAAGGTGGCAGCTGATGGCGGTCAGGCGGTCGAGGATGTGGTCTCGACCATGGAGGGCATCACGCAGAGCAGCCGCAAGATCGGCGACATTATCGGCGTGATCGATGGCATCGCCTTTCAGACGAATATCCTCGCGCTCAATGCGGCGGTCGAAGCCGCTCGTGCCGGCGAGCAGGGCCGTGGCTTTGCGGTGGTGGCAGCAGAAGTTCGCTCGCTGGCCAAGCGCAGCACCGATGCTGCCCGCGAGATCAAGCTGCTGATCGAGGAGTCGGTCGTTCGCGTCGAGCAGGGCTCGCAGCGGGTGGGCGAAGCCGGTGCGACCATGCGGCGCATCGTTGAATCGGTGCAGGAAACCGGCTCGCTGATCGCCGAGATCAGCCGGGCAACCCATGAGCAGAGTGAGGGCGTGGCCCATGTGAATCAGGCGGTCGGCGAACTCGACGGCATGACCCAGCAGAATTCAGCGCTGGTCGAGGAAAGCGCGGCCGCTGCGCTCAGCCTGAAAGATCAGGCCGAACGGCTGTCGCATGCGGTGGCTCAGTTCGAGACCCGGCGCGCCTGATTCCGGCGCGCAGGGTTTTCAGTCGAGCTTGATCCCGGTCTGCTCGGTCAGACGCACCCAGATTGGGCTTTCGTCTCGCCAGCGCTGCTGCGCCACCGCGGTCGTGGTGGGCTTGGCATCGATCGCAAAGGCATCACGCAAGGCCAGTCCCTTGGGTGACTCGGCCGCCTCCACAAACAGGTCACCCATGCGCTTCACGATGTCAGCCGGTGTGCCGGTTGGTGCCAGCATCGCCAGGCAACCGTCGAGCTTGAAGACCTGCCCTTCAAAGCCCTGCGAGACGAAGGAGGTCACCTGCGGCAGTTTCGGCGACTTTTCGCTCCCCACCGAGGCGAGCACCCGCACCGTCCCTTTGGCCAGATGCGGCGACAGCGCGACATAACTGCCGATGCCGCCTTGCACCACGCCCGAGACCACGTCGATCCACATCGGGCCTTCGCCCTTGTAGTGAATGACTTCGATCTTCGTGCCAAAGCGCGCATTGAAGTCGGCCGCTGCCAGATGCGGAACCGAGGCCTGACCATAGCTCGCCATCGAGGTCTGCCTGGTTTTGGCGATCTCGATCCAGTCCTTGACGGTCTTGGCCGGCGAATCGGTGGCCACCGCCATCAGTAGCGGCCCGACCGGCAGCAGCGAGATCGGCGTGAAGTCCTTGTCGGCATCGAAGGGCAGCTTTCGATACAGGGCGCGGCTGCCCCAGACCGAGGTCGAGGTGGTGACGCCGATGGTGTAGCCGTCGGGCGCCGCCCGTGACAGCGCCTCGAGCGAGATGAAGCCGCCCGCGCCGACCCGGTTTTCAACAACGACCGGCACACCGAGCTTCTGGCTCATGTAGTCGCCGAGCATTCGCGCATAGGGGTCTGTGGTGCCACCCGGCGCAAAGCCGCAGAAAATGCGGATCGGCTTGGTCGGCCAGGCTTGGGCATGGGCGCCGGGCAGCGCAGCCGCGCCGAGTGCCGCGAGTGCGGCACGATGGATCAGTCTTCGATCAGGGGAATCGATATGCATGCAGGTCTCCTCGCTGGACGGCTCGAGGTGGCCATCTCAAGCCCATCGTGGCAGATCACGACGGGCCTGTGAAGCGAGCACGTCGATCAGGGCTTGGTCACTCCCAGCTTGTAGACGGTCGTGCCTTCCTTGATCGTCTCAATCACCTGGATGTTCCTGATGGTCGCCGGATCGACCTTCAGCGGATTTTTCTCGAGCACCACCAGGTCGGCGAGCTTGCCGGTCTCGAGCGTGCCCTTGGTCTTTTCTTCCTTGATCTGATAAGCCGCCATCGCGGTCACTGCGCGCAGCCCGACATAAGGCGAGACCCGCTCGTCGGGTCCGAGCACCTTGCCGCTGGCCGAAGTGCGATTGACGCCGGCATCGACCAGCGCCAGCACCGACGGGACGGGGGTGACCGGCGCATCGTGCGAGAAGGTGAAAGGCATGCCGCGCTTCTCGAACGTGTTGGCCGGATTGGCGAATGCTGTGCGCTGTGGCCCCCACAAGACCGCAATCGAATCGCCGCCCTTGGGCAGGGTGGTGGTGAGGAAACTCGGAATCGCGCCAACCGCCTTGATGCGTGCGAGCTGGTCGGGGCGCAGCACCGCGGCATGGATGAACACCGGGCGGTGGTCACGCATGCCGTATTTCTTTTTCGCCTTCTCGATCGCCTGCAATGCCTGGTCGGCGGCGGCATCGCCCAGCATGTGCATGTTGATCTGCATGTTGGTCGTCCAGTACTTGTCGAAGGTGGCATCGAGCGCCTCGTTCGGAATCTGCTGGTAGCCCTTGAATGAGCCGGTCTTGCCGGGCGGATTGACCGAGAAGGGCTCGCTCATCCAGCAGGTGTCCGGGCTGCCGTCGAGCCAGTACTTGATGCCGCCCAGTCGCACGCGATTGATATAGCGCTTGTCCAGATCAGGGCGCAATGCCAGCAGCTTTTTCGAGGTGCCGTCGGGCTTGGCGTTGTACTCGGTGGCGATCGAGTAGGCGGCATTGACCGCGTCGTCGGTGGCAGTGTCCTTGGCGCAGATATAGAGGTCGATCGGCAATACCTTCTTGTCGATCGCGTTGCGAACAATGTCGATGTCGTCGGCGCCCAGCCCGAGGCCGCATTCCTGCGCGGTGGTCTGGCCATATCGCGCCCATTGACCGGCCGCGCCCGCGGCCACCCTGTCGGCGAGTTCACCGGTAAAGGCAGGACGCTTGATGCGCACCGCATTGAGCGCAGTCTCTTCCATCGGGCCGGCCAGCGATTTGCCGTCGGCCTTGCGCGCAAAGACCCCGCCCTCGGGATCTTTGGTATCGGCGCTGATGCCGGTGAGTTTGAAGAGCGCCGAGTTGCCCGAGGCGAGATGGCCGGATGAATCGACGATCATCACCGGCCGATCCGCCGAAATCGTGTCGAGCTCTTCGATGGTCGGCGTGCGGTTCTCTTTGAGTGCGCGCGCGCTGTAGCCCATGCCGACAATCCATTGCCCGTCGGGCACCTTGCTCACATGGGCCTTCATGCGCGCCAGCAGATCCGGAATATCGGGCGTGTTGAAGAGGTCGGCGTCCATCATGTTCTTGCCGAACAGGATCATGTGACCGTGGGTATCGATGAAGCCGGGCAGAAGGGTCTTGCCGGCGAGATCGATCATCTGCGTGCTGCTGCCCTTGAGCTTCATTGCGCCGCTGCGCGGGCCGACATAGGCGATCTTGCCGCCCCGCACCGCCAGCGCACTGGCGTATTCGGGCGTCTTGCCCTTCATCGTGAGGATGTCGCCGCCGAAATAGATGGTGTCGGCCGGCTGCGCCGAGACTGCCACCGGTACCGAGGCGGTGAGGGCGAGTCCGATGGCGGCAAGCGCTGAAGTGCTTAACCTCATGTCTGATCCTTTTCGAAGGGTTTGTCGAGGGTGATGCGACCGGGCCGATTGGATCAGAAAAAATTTGGTTTTCACAAGCCTGATTCCGATATTTCACGACATTGGCCTCGGGTAAGCTCGCAAGGTTTTCGACCTGACAGGACCGCGACATGAAGGACCGTGCCATGACCGATCGCCGGCAATTTCTTGCTCTGGGCACTTCGGTGGCCGCACTCGCCCTGGCTGCCGGTGCAGCACCATCGGCGGTGGCCCAGCAGTCGGGTGCCGCCTGGTCACCGGCTCGCCCGATCACGATCGTCGTGCCCTATCCGGCAGGCGGCCCGACCGACATCGTGGCGCGTGCGGTGGCCGCCGAACTCGCCCGTGATCTCGCTCAGTCGGTGGTGGTCGAGAACCTGCCCGGCGGGGCTGGTGCGATCGGCACACGCAAGGTCGCGCAGTCGGCGCCCGACGGCTGCACCCTGGTTCTGGGCACCAACCAGACCCATGCCACCAATATTTCGCTCCTGCCTCAGGGCGGCGGCTACGACCCGATCAAGGACTTCGTGCCGATCGCAGGGCTTGCCGATCTTCAGCACATCCTGGTGATTGCCAACGACCTGCCGGTGCGCAGCGCCGCCGATCTGGTGGCGCTCGCGAGACGGGAGCCCGGGCGGCTGACCGCCGGCTCGACCGGCCTCGGATCGGCCTCGCATCTCGCGCTCGAACTTTTCAAGGTGCGTACCGGCACGGCCATCGTTCATGTGCCCTACAAGGGCTCTGCACCCCTGCTCACCGATCTGCTCGGCGGCCATGTCAACCTGAGTTTTGCCACCACACCGACCGTGCTGACGGCGATTCAGGCGGGCAAGCTGCGGGCGATCGCGGTGGCCTCGCCCAATCGGTCCCCCGATCTGCCTGAGCTCCCGACCCTCGCGCAGGCCGGCGTGAGCGGCGTCGAGGCTGACGCCTGGCTGGCGCTCTTTGCGCCGGCCGGTACGCCGGCACCGGTGTTGGCTCGCCTTCGCGAATCAACCGCCGCCGCGATGAAGCAGGAGGCGGTCGTGGGCACAATGCGCAAGAGCGGCATGACGCCGAATGCCCGCAGCGGCGAGGCCTTCGCCGGCTTCGTTCGCGAGGATGTTGCCCGCTGGGCCGAGGTGGTGCGGGTGGCCAACGTCAAGGCCGAGTAGCCGACGAGGTCAGTGCGGCGCGAAAGCGTCGTTCAGTCGAGTGACCGCAGCCGGCTGATCACCCAGCAGGCAATCGCGATCAGAAGGATCGCGCCGCTCTCATAGAGCAGGATCGACGGATCGCCTTCCTTGCCCTGCAGGATGATGAGCCGGCTGAGCGCGGTCATTGCGATGAACAGCGGAATCGTGATCGGAATCTTGCTGCTGCTGTAGAAGGCGGCCAGCATGCCGAGCACCTCGGCATAAATGAACATCAGCAGCAGGTCTTTCAGTTCGATGTGCTGATGGTCGATCAGGCGCATCACCTCCTGGAACATGGCCGCGATCGTGAAGCCGGCGATCAGCACCAGAAAGATCTTTTCAGAAATTTCGATCAGTCGTTTGATGTTCATGGCGTGAGGTCTCCGCGTCCTCAGTTTTGCAGGGCTTTCCACATCTCGATGTCACGCTCTGCAGTCCAGATGCGCGGATGCCGGATGCCGCTTGCTTCGTCGAAAGCCCGCGAGACATCGAAGGGCAGGCAGTGCTCGTAGATGAAGACCTTGCCGAAGACCGGGTCCATCACGCCCCGCACATCTTCAAACACCTGTTTGAGATCCTTGCCGGCGGCCACGCCTGCGCGTGCAGTGCTGTAGAGGTCGGTCACCCATTTGCGGGTGTACTCGATGGCCTTGTCGCAGTCGGCAGGGGTCAGCATGGCTTCACCGCGACCCGGCACCAGCTTGTGCGGTTTCAGTGCGCGCAGCTTTTCGAGCGTTGCCGGCCACTCCTCGAGTTGTGCATCGCCGGTATAAACGCCGGCGTTGTACTCCACCAGGTCGCCCGAGAAGACCACATCCTGCGAGGGCACCCAGGCGATCGTGTCGCCCTTGGTGTGGCCGGCGCCCAGATGCATCAGACGCACTTCGAGCTTGCCAAGATGGAGGGTCAGCTCGCGCTCGAACACCATGGTCGGCCAGGTCAGGCCCGGCACCGATTCGACACCGGCGAACAGCCTCGGAAAACGCTCGATTTCGCTTTTCATGTCGTGCGCTCCGCGCTCGACGATCAGCTCCCAGGTGCCCCGCGAGGCGATCACCTCGGTGGCGCCTTCCTTGAAATAGGCTGAAGCGCCGAGCACCCGCACTGCGTGGTAATGGCTGAGCACGACGTACTTGATCGGCTTGTCGGTGATGCTGCGAATGCGTGCGATCAGGTCTTGTGCCATGGCCGGCGTGGCAGTGGTGTCAATCACCATGCAGGCGTCGTCGCCGATGATCACG
>CAIKZV010000294.1 GCA_903831925.1 uncultured Burkholderiales bacterium | reverse complement strand
TGCTTGTAGAGGTTGTTGAGCACGACCTCGGGCACTTCGCCGCGCTTGAGCTCGATCACCACGCGCATGCCCGACTTGTCGGACTCGTCGCGGATATCGGAGATGCCCTCGATCTTCTTCTCGTTGACCAGCTCGGCGATCCGTTCCTGGAGAACGCGCTTGTTCACCTGGAAGGGCAGTTCGTCAACGATGATCGCAGTACGCGTGCCGCGGTCGTAATCTTCGAAGTGAGTGCGGGCACGGATGACGATCCTGCCCCGCCCGGTGCGGTAGCCGTCGCGCACTCCATTGACGCCATAGATGATGCCGGCAGTGGGGAAGTCGGGCGCAGGAATCAGCTCGATCAGCTCGTCCACGGTCGATTCGGGCCGGCGCAGCAGCAGCAGGCAGCCCTCGATCACCTCGCTCAGATTGTGCGGCGGGATATTGGTGGCCATGCCGACCGCGATGCCCGAGCTGCCATTGATCAGCAGATTGGGAATGCGTGCCGGCAGCAGCAGCGGCTCGCGTTCGGAGCCATCGTAGTTCGGGCCGAAATCGACGGTGTCCTTGTCGATGTCGGCCAGCAGCTCATGCGCGATCTTGGACAGCCGGATCTCGGTGTAGCGCATCGCCGCAGCGTTGTCGCCATCGACCGAGCCGAAATTGCCCTGGCCGTCGACCAGCAGGTAGCGCAGCGAAAAATCCTGCGCCATCCGGACGATGGTGTCGTAGACCGACTGGTCGCCGTGCGGATGGTATTTACCGATGACGTCGCCGACGATACGGGCGGACTTCTTGTAGGGCCGATTCCAGTCGTTATTGAGTTCGTGCATGGCAAACAGCACTCGCCGGTGAACCGGCTTGAGTCCGTCACGCACATCCGGCAAGGCCCGACCGACGATCACGCTCATCGCGTAATCGAGGTAGGAGCGCCGCATTTCCTCTTCGAGGCTGATAGGCAGGGTTTCTTTTGCGAACTGATCCATGAAGGGGGCGGCGCTTTTTCCGGTAAATCTTTGAATTTTAATCCAATCTGGGCAAGTGTGCTGTAATCGGCCGCGCCATCAGCCTGCCGCCCCTGCGCCATGACCCAGCCTGCCGAATTGCCCGTCGTCCTGACACCGCGCTGGATTGCGCCGGTCGAACCGGCCAATACCGTTCTCACCGACCATGCCGTTGTCATGCGGGGCGATCTGATCGAAGCCGTCCTGCCGCGTGACGAGGCCCTGCGCCGGTATCCGCAGGCGAGCCGAACCGATCTGCCCGATCACCTGCTGATACCGGGCCTCATCAACCTGCACAGCCATGCCGCAATGGCCCTGCTGCGCGGCGCAGGTGATGACCTGCCGCTCGAGCGATGGCTGCTCGAGCGCATCTGGCCGATTGAAGGTGCCTTGATGTCCGAAGAGTTTGTCTATGACGGCACCGTGCTGGCCTGCCGCGAGATGCTGCGCGGCGGCGTGACCACCTTCAACGACATGTATTTTTTTCCGGAGGCCACCGCCCGCGCCGCGCTCGAAATGGGGATACGCGCCGTCCTGGGCATCCTGGTCATCGACTTTCCGAGCGCCTACGGCAGCGGCCCGGCCGATTACCTCAACAAGGGAATGGCGCTGCGCGATTCGCTGCGGCACGAGCCGTCGATCGGATTTTGCCTCGCACCGCACGCGCCCTATTCAGTGTCCGACGATGCCTTTCGCGAAGTCGCCAAACTCGCGGCCGAGCTGCAGTTGCCGGTTCATATGCACGTGCACGAGACGGCCAGCGAAATCACCAATCACATTGCCCAGTACGGCGTGCGACCGCTTGAACGCCTGGCCGCTTTGGGCCTGGTCGGCCCCGAGCTCATCGCAGTCCATGCAGTGCACCTGAACGACGCCGAAATCAGGCTGCTCGCCGACCACGGCGCCTCGGTCGCCCACTGCCCGCATTCCAACCTCAAGCTGGCAAGCGGCATTGCTCCGGTCGCCAAAATGCTCGCCCAGGGCATCAATCTCGGCATCGGAACCGATGGGTCGGCGAGCAACAACCGCCTGGACATGCTGCTCGAGATGCGAACCGCCTCCCTGCTCGCCAAAGGATCGAGTGCCGACGCCACCGCACTCGGCGCTCATGCCGCGCTGCGCGCGGCCACGCTGTCGGCAGCGCGAGCCATCGGCTGGCAGGATCGCCTCGGCAGCATCGTCGCCGGCAAATCGGCCGACCTGGTTGCCATCGATCTCAGTGATGAGGATCAGCAACCGGTCTACGATCCGGTCGCGCAGTTGCTCTACTGCGCCGGACGCGAGCAGGTCACCGATGTCTGGATTGGCGGACGACCTGTTGTTACGAAACGACAATTGGCGTGCACGCGAGCACTGGACGCGGTTTCAGGCATATCTGCGCGCAGGGTCGTGTGGCACAATCGATTGAGTTTGCTCGTGCCTGATGGTGTTTAAGACGCTCATTTGCAGGTTTTTTGCCTTGCAATGATTTGTTTTAACGATCCGTGGTTTTCGGCACGAGACAGGGTCGGGGATGCTTTGCTGTCGGTAGGGGTCGGTCTGTATACTGCTCCGCAGACGTTGTAAGGCGTTGATTTTTCTGATGTGAGCCATCTCACCGAGAGGAGAAACATGAAGAATTCGGTTAAATTGGGTGCCCTGTCAGCAACGGTGTTGCTGGCCGCTTGCGCAACGGGCGGCACCGGCACAGTTGGTGCCCCCACTCCGCAAGCACGTGCGGATCAGTCTGGCTATGTGGTGGGCGGTCAAGGCGACAACATCGTCCTCACCAACCCCTATAGCGATGCCAACAATCCGGCTGGTCTGTGCTGGAGAGGCGCATTCTGGGATCCGTCCAACGCGCAGAAAGGTTGCGACGAGGACCTGATTCCGAAGCCCCCGCCGCCGCCGGTCGCGCCTGTCGTCGTGCCGCCGGCTCCGGCCCCGGCTCCGGCACCCGTGCCAGTCGCACCGCCGAAAGTCGTCAGCGAGAAAGTCACTTACGCAGCCGATGCGTTCTTCGACTTCGACAAAGCGACGCTCAAGCCCGAAGGCAAAGCCAAGCTGGACGAGCTCGCAGCGAAGATCAAGGACTTCACGCTCGAGGTTGTCATTGCCGTCGGTCACACCGACTCGGTCGGCTCCGACGCTTACAACCAGAAGCTGTCGCTGCGTCGGGCAGAGTCGGTCAAGGCTTACCTTGTCAGCAAGGGCATCGAAGCCAACCGCGTCTACACCGAAGGCAAGGGCAAGAAGCAGCCTCTGGCCGACAACAAGACCGCAGACGGCCGCGCCAAGAACCGTCGCGTCGAGATCGAAGTCGTCGGTACCCGTACCGTCAAGTAAGGCCTCGATCGAACGCTGCGCTCTTCGGAGCGCACGGTCTGAAGCCCCGCCTTGTGCGGGGCTTTTTTTCATTTGGACGGCTTGAGCGGCGCGTGCGGCTCACCGTGTCAATAGCTCGAGCGTCGAGGCGACCGTAGAATGGCGGTCCGCCCGCCT
>CAIKZV010000293.1 GCA_903831925.1 uncultured Burkholderiales bacterium | reverse complement strand
TGCTGCGTCATGGTGAAGGGGCCGGGCAGCGTGATCTTGGCGGCGAAGGCGGTATTGCTGCGCAGGAACTGCATGTCGCGCAGCTCAACCGGCTCGGTGCGACGAAGCCTTGCGACCACGCGCGGCACCAGCGTTTCGGTGCCGGCGCGCGAGCGGATCGTGCCGGGGCGTTCGTTGTCCAGGCCTTCGAGTGCGGTGGCAAAGCGGTTGGAGTAACTCTCGCGACGCATCTCGCCATCGGTGATGATGTCGATGCCGGCGCGCTCCATGTCGCGGATGGCCAGCAGCGTGGCGTCGTCCTGTGCCTGCTCCAGAAACTCGGGCGCGACGCGCCAGAGCTCTTTGACCCGGGTGCGCGGCACCATCTTCGAGAGCATCGGCCGGTTGATCAGCCAGTCGGGTTGTGGATAGCTGCCCACGACGGTGGTGGGCAGCAGATGGGTCGGCATGGGCATGATGTCTCCTCAGGTCTTGTGGGACAGACCTTACCCCAGGTCGGCGGATGCGCTGCCCGCCCGGTGGCCGCGATGAATCGGCGCGCGGCTACAGTGGCCGCCCGAGCCGCTTTTCGACCTGCTGGCGCTCCCAGTCGGGCCCGAACAGGCGTTGGCCGCTGAAGGTTCGAAAGCCGTGCATCAGCAGGCCGATCCCCCAGCCGAAAGCAGCCCACAGGAACCACAGGTATTTCGGCGAGACGATCAGGTTGATTGCGGCCAGGCCGGCAATGACGACGACGTACTGGATGAGGTGGACATAGAAGCCGCGCAGCCGCCGGACATGCTCGAAAGCTTCTCGTTCAAGTTGGTCCTGATGGTTGGCGACGGGTTCGGCGGTAGTGGCGTTCATGACGGTCTCCTGATTCAGGGTTGAGAAATCGACCTCAAAGACAGCCGCGATGGACTTCAGGGTTTCGGTGCTGGCGGGTTGGCCGGCCTCGATCCGTTGAATGGTGCGTACGTTGAGCCCGCTGGCTTTGGCCAGTTGCTCCTGGGACCAGCCTCGTTTCAATCTCAGTGTCTGAATCAGCATGGGGCGTCCTTTCGCGACGGTACCGGCAAAGTATGTGTGCCGAATGCGGGCAATGCCACGACATTGCCCCGACACTGCCCCGACACTGCCCCGACATTCGCGTGACATCCGCGCGACTTGTCGCCGACAGTCGTCTGACGATGATGCTCGCAGGCCTCATCGGGGCCTTGCGAGCGCTCAAGATGACGTGAGGCAGCCCGCCCCGCTCCAGGCGAGCCCGGCGAGCGCAAGGGCGATCGGCGATCGGCGACCGGATGCCGACGAAACCGGCGGTGCGTGACGGTGCTAGCTCGATCTTGCGCAGATCGGCGGCTTTGACTGGGACGACGGCAACACCCGCAAGAGCGAGAAGCACGGCGTGGCGCAGGCGCAGGCCGAAGAGGTTTTCTTCAACCAGCCCCTGCTGATGCTGGAGGCCTTGCGGCACCGCGAACAGGAAGCCCGCTTCCACGCCCTCGGCAAGACCCTCGACGGTCGGTTGTTGCACGTCACCTTCACGCTGCGCGGTGACGACACCCTGATCCGGGTGATCTCGGCGCGCGACATGCACCGTAAGGAAAGGAGCGTCTATGAGCAAGCCCGCTAAGCCTTCGCCGAGGTTCAAGACCGAGGCGCAGGAGCGCGCATATTGGGAGGCTGAGGGGCGCGACTCGACCCAGCATCTCGACTGGACGAAGGCGCAGTCTGTGGTGCTGCCCAATCTCAAGCCCTCGACGAAAACCATCTCGCTGCGCCTGCCACAGCATCTGCTCGATGCCATCAAGGCGGCGGCCAACGCGCGCGATGTGCCCTACCAGTCGCTGATCAAGGTGTGGCTGCAGGAGAAGGTGGAGCAGTGATAACCGTTCTTCCTTGCTGTTCGTGCTGTTGATTGCGAGCGCCGTGCAGCACGCGCACGACATCGATCCTGTCGTCGACGATGAAGTCCCAGATCTCGAGGATGTCGGTCTGCGCGAGCGGCCGACGCGTCACCCGTGGCATTCAGCCCCTCGCCGGCCGGTTCGTCCGCTGAGCACGTGCCTTGCTTTTGAGCGCTTCGGCCTCCCAGGGTTGGCTCGACCCGCTGGCCAACCCCTGGCGCACATCGCTGCGCAACTGCGCGAGCTTGGCCTCCCGCAGTCGATCCTGTTCGTCCATGAGTCGAAGCGCCTCGCGAACCGCCTCGCTCGCCGACGTGTAGAGACCGGAGGCAAGCTTCGAGCGGACGAGTTCTTCCAGCTGGGGGGTCAGGTTCACGTTTATTCCCATGGGGTGCAGACCTTCAGGTGATGGAATCGGACGTTATGTCAAGGAATGTCAAAGATGGACATTTCAACCAGCTCAAGCAGCGCTGCCGCCGCAACCGCGACGGCAGCTTCGCCACGCATCGCGACCGCGAGTGTGCGTTCGACCTCGTGGCCACCCAGCCCCCGCAGGCGGGCGACCGGCACCTCATCGCCACGAGCCTGAAGCCCAAGCACCAGTGCGCCGCGGCAGGTATCCACCAGATGCACGGTTTCCGGCGCCAGCAACCGGCAGGCCGAGGTCACGGGAACTAACGGCCTAGCAGAAGGCGATCGATCGGGCAGCACGGCTCACGATCAGCGCGGCGCTGTGGCATGAGAGGGGGCGGGTGGCAGCGGTTTATCTTGGAAGGTGAAGGACGGCTACCGACCCATAGCAGTCGTAGGCACCTTTCAAGTTGAGCGGCTGTTCCAGTCAGGAAGCAGTCGTTCGCCGATCACGTCGAGAATTTTTCGCCGTGCGAAAGCGGTTATCCGCCGAAGGTGACCACCGACCGGGACACGGCCAGAACAAACGCATCACGCCTAAGTCCGTGACAAAAGTCATGTCGGATTTTTTTACACTTTTCGCCTAAGAACACAGCCTGTTTTTTCGGCTTTAAGCCCAGAGCCAATCTTCGAAAGCTGGCATGAAATTAGCTGTTAAGGATTAGTCTCGGTCGCGCTTTGCCTCCGTGTGAACTAAGTCACAAACCGACAGGGAGCAAATAAATGAAGCGGACAGCAGCGATTGTGGGAGTGGTGCTGGGGCTAATGGCGGGTGGTGCGAATGCCACTTTGTCCAGCCGGGATAACGGGAATATGGTCTACGACGATGTTCTGAACATCACCTGGCTGGCGGACTGGAACATGAATGGCGCGATGGGCTGGGATGCTGCCAACACCTGGGCGAATACTCTGGTTGTTGACGGCTACAGCGGCTGGCGACTGCCGACCTCGCTAAATCAGGACAAATCGGACCCGTGCATTTTCTACAACTGCTACAGCAGTGAGATGGGCTACATGTTCTACCAGAACTGGGTTGCGCCTGCGGGAAACCCGTATTCAAGTGGAACGAATAAAGCCAATTTAGCGTTGTTCAAGAACGTGCAGTCCTACCTCTACTGGTCCGGTACGGAGTACTCGCAGAGCGACGCGTGGTTCTTCGGTTCCCGCATTGGCAACCAGAGCGGCGTCGCTAAGGGCAATGCCTTGTTTGCGGTAGCGGTGCGCGACGGCGATGTGGCCGCCTCTGTGCCGGAGCCCGGGACGGTGGCGCTGCTGTCACTGAGTTTAGGGGCGCTGGGGTTGGTGCGCAGAAGGCGGCCAGTTTGAGTCTTTGGGACTTAGGAGGCTTAGCCCCTTTGGGGGTTCGGGGGCTGTGCCCCCGATCGAATTTTTTTTGATTTTATGGCGCGCTATGAACACCTGCCGATCTACAAGTCGGCGCTGGATATGACGGTTCATTTTGAGCGGCTTGTGGCCGGGTTTTCCCGGTATCACAAGTACACGCTTGGTACGGAATTGCGCGAAGCTAGCCGAGCGGTGCTCATGCAGGTGGTGCGGGCCAACAACGCATCAAGCGGTGTGGTGCGGCGAGCCGCGCAGCAAGAACGTCAGCTACTGCTTTAGAGAAATGGCGCGTATGAGCGCCCGCCGGTCGATGACGGCTGCACTTTGAAACCGGTAATCCGAACGCCGATTTTCCAACCGACCGTAAGCCCGCTTCTGGCCGTTAAGCGCCCTCCGGGCAAAAAGCGCAATGCGAACCGAAACGGTACTTCATACGTTCGCCGAGCATAAATGCATTCAATCAGGTAAGATGAATGCAC
>CAIKZV010000292.1 GCA_903831925.1 uncultured Burkholderiales bacterium | reverse complement strand
TAGACCTCGTAGTAACGGGTCTCCAGCGGCAGGCGTCGGGTGCCGAAGCCGTGGTTTTTCGGGATGAGTTTTTCGGCGGTTGCCGGGTCCTTCACCCGCTCCCGCACCTTGCGGGCGATGAAGTCGGAGATCAGCGCATTCGACTCGCGATTGGTCACGATATCGCGATAGTTGCCGATCCAGATGCCGAAGCCCGGCTCGCCATAGCGCTGCTCCCAGAAGGCTTCACGCTCTTCGCGCGAGACCTCGAGCGCGCTGCGCGGATCGGGCTTGTGGATGAATCCGCCGGGATTTTCGCTGCAGCGCTGAAAGATGTCGGCGTAGCCGGCCTTGATGGCACGCTGTTCTTCGTCGGTGATCTTGCGGTTGTGAAGCGGTGCGCACCAGTTGGCGGTGCGCTGATAGACGGTGAGGTGAGCGGCGGTCTTGGCAACTTCCTGGATCGTCTGGATGCCGGTGGCGCCGGTGCCGATCACTGCCACCCGCTTGCCTTCGAAACTCACCGGCTCGTGCGGCCACTTGGCGGTATGGCACGAGACGCCCTTGAAGCTTTCGATGCCGTCGACCAGCGGCAGTGTGGGCACCGAGAGCGCGCCGATCGCGGTGATCAGAAACCGCGCGCTCAGTTGCTGTGCGTCATCGAGGGTCAGTTGCCAGACTCGGGCGGCTTCCTGCCAGTGGGCCGAGTTCACTCGTCGACCGAAGACGATGTCGCGGCGCAGATCGAATTTGTCGGCCACATAACCGGTATAGCGCAGGGTTTCGGGCTGCGGTGCGAAATGCTCCGACCAGCTCCATTCTTCGAGCAGTTCTTTCGAAAACGAAAAGCCGTAGGAATAGCTCTCCGAATCGAAACGCGCGCCGGGGTAGCGGTTCCAGTACCAGGTGCCACCGACATCGCTGCCTGCTTCGATCACCCGCACCGACAGTCCGAGTTCGCGAACCCGATATTGCTGATAGAGCCCCGACAGGCCGGCGCCGATGATGATGACGTCGAAGTCGGGCTTGACCGAAGCGCTGTCGCTGCAAGTTGTGGGAGTGGTCATGGCAGGTCTTGTCAGTGGGCAGAGTCAGGTTTGAAGGATCAGCTTGCCTTGATGGCTCCGCTGGCGATCAGTGCATCGATCGCCTTCGCATCAAGGCCGATTTCATTGAGCACTTCGCGGCTGTGTTCCCCCAGACGGGGGGCGGGCAAGACCTCGCTGCGACCGGGTTCGGAGCTGCTCGCCGGCACCCGCATCTGGCGCAATCGGCCTTCGCTCGGATGCTCGACCATCTCGAAAAAGCCGGTGGCCTGCAGTTGCGGGTCGGTAAAGAGCGACTCGAGCGTGTTCAGCCGCATGCACGGAATATCGGCGGCATTGAGTCGCACGAGCCAGTTGGCGGTCGAGTCGGTCCGAAAGTGGGTGGCATTTTCGGCGCACAGTGCGCCGATGTTTTTGGTGCGTTCACCGATGTTCACCACGCGCGGATCGCGATCGAAGGCGTCGCCGCGTCCGGTGATCTCGTAAAAACTGCGCCACTGGCGGTCGGTATAGACCAGCGCGCAGATATGGCCATCGGTGGTCTGGTAAGGGGTGCGTTCAGGCGCGAGCAGGCGCGGATAGCCGGCGGGTCCCAGCGCGGGCTCGAAGGTCTGTCCGGCCATATGCTCGCCAAGGACGAAGGGCACCATGGTTTCGAACATCGGCACTTCGATCGACTGACCCCGCCCGATGCGGCTGCGCTGATAGAGCGCCGCCGTGATCGCATTGACCGCGGCCAGGCCCACCGTGCGGTCGACGAAGGCGAGCGGCACATAGCGCGGCACGCCGTCACCCACCACCGACAGCAGCGACGGCACGCCGGCTGCGCCCTGAATCAGATCGTCATAGGCCGGCAGTTCGGCATAGGGGCCGGTCTGGCCATAGCCGACCATGCCGGCATAGATCAGCTTCGGGTTGACCGCCGACAGGTCTTCGTAACCCAGCCTGAGCCGTCGCATGGCCGCAGGGCGGACGTTGTAGACCAGCACATCGGCGGTTCTGGCGAGCTCGATCAGCAGATCACGTCCGGCCGGGTTTTTCAGGTCGATGCAAACGCTGCGCTTGTTGCGGTTGACATGCAGATAGCCCGCGCCCATGCCGGGATTGCGCATCGGCCCGATACCGCGCGAGGTATCGCCCGCGGGAGCCTCGATCTTGACGACGTCGGCGCCCATGTCGCCCAGCAGCTGCGTGGCAAACGGCCCCATCAGGACCGAGGTCAGGTCGAGCACCCGCACGCCGGCGAGCGGACCGCCGCTGTCGATGGTCGCGCTCATGAATCGCTGCCCTGGCTCATGCGCGGCCCCGCTTCTCACGCAGCGCTGCCCATTGCTCGTCAGTCCAGCCGAGCAGATCTTCGGCGCCGGAGGTGCGCAGATGCATGCCGCCGTCGATGGTGATCATCTCGCCGTTGATATAGCCGGCCTGCGGCGAGATCAGATAGCTCGCGAGATTGGCCAGTTCGATGTGCTCGCCGGGCCGACCCAGCGGATTGCGCCGCGACAGGTCGTCGTCCCGACCGCCCGGTCGCAGCTGCCCGACCGCACCGGTGGTCGGGAAGGGGCCGGGTGCGATGCCGACCAGCCGCACGCCCTTGGGGCCCCATTCGACCGCAAGGCTGCGAATCATCGCCAGGTGCGCCGACTTGGCCATTGCCGAGGGCACGGTGAAGGCCCGGCCGGTGATGGTCGAGGTCGAGAGAATGCCCAGGATCACGCCCGGATGCGAGGCTTCGATCCAGCGCCGCCCGACGCTCAGCGTGCAGTACATCGCGCCATGCAGGGTGGGCGCAAGAATGGCATCGGCCGCACGCGCCGACAGGTGTTCGGTCTGCGCGATGAAGGTGGCTGCGGCATTGTTGATCAGGGCATCAAGCGGGCCTTGCGCCCAGGCCTGCTCGACCATCGCCTCGACCGCATCGGCGCTGCGGATATCGCAGGCAATCGTCTGCACCGACGCACCGCTCTCGTCGCGGATCCGCTTTGCAGCGGTCTCGAGGACGTCGATGCGCCGTCCGGTGAGCACGAGCGAGGCGCCCAGCTCGGCAAAGCGCCGGGCCATCGCCTCGCCAAGACCGGTGCCGCCACCGGTCACCAGCACGCGTCGCGCGGCCAGCAGATCAGACTGGAACATTCGCTTTCCTTCGCTGGCCGGGCTTATTGCGGCTGGATTCCGGCGGCATCGGCCACCTTCTTGAATCGCTCGTATTCGCGGCGCTGGAAGTCGCCGAGCTCCTTGGTGTGCAGCATCATCGGGTTGCCGGCGTTGGCCGCCTGAAACGCCTTGCCCTCAGGCGAGAGCAGCGCCGCCTTGACCGAATTGGCGAGCTTGATGGTGACGTCGTCCGGGGTCTCGGCCCGCACGAAGAAAGAAGCGAACACATAGGTCTCGAAGTCGGTGAAGCCCATCTCCTTCATCGTCGGCACATCCGCGAATTTCGGATCGCGATCACCGCTGGTGATGCCGACCGCGCGAATCCGACCTTCTTTGGCCAGGGACGCAATGCCGCTGATGTCGTTCACGCCGAGATCGAGCTGGCCGGCTGCCAGATCGGTCTGCAGCTGCACGCCGCCCTTGTAGGTCACATGGTTGACCTGTACGCCGCCGACTGCGCCCAGCCAGGTGGCCACC
This sequence comes from uncultured Burkholderiales bacterium, assembly GCA_903831925.1. Taxonomy (GTDB): domain Bacteria; phylum Pseudomonadota; class Gammaproteobacteria; order Burkholderiales; family Burkholderiaceae_E; genus UBA4615. The sequence continues at coordinate 281 of CAIKZV010000292.1, read as the reverse complement.
AGCATATAGCCGTCGGAATAATTACCGACGTTGATGACCTTCTTGTCGCGACGGGCTGCTGCCAGGAATTCGGGCAATGTCTTGTAGGGCGAGTCGCCCTTGATGATGAAGGCCGCGCCGCCGATCGACAGGCCATGCACCGGTCGAAAATCCTTGAAGGCATCGTAGGGCAGGTTCTTGGTCAGCACCGGCATCACGCACATCGGTGAGGTGCTGCCCAGAAAAATGGTGTAGCCGTCGGCCGGCGCGGCCTTGACCGCCTGGATCGCCACCACGCCGCT
>CAIKZV010000291.1 GCA_903831925.1 uncultured Burkholderiales bacterium | reverse complement strand
TCTCGGCGGGCTTTGCGCGGCCAGATCATGGCAGAAGGCTCGGACAGGCGGGCTCCCTATAATGCCAGTCCTTATGAATTCGCTGCCTCCAAGCTCATCTGGCCTACCCGGCGCCGGCGCGCCCGTTGAGCGGGCGGTCGATGGTCAGATCGGTGATCCGGTCGATGGCCTGACCCATGCCCCGACCGATGCCCCGACCGATGCGCTGCCGCCCGCCGCCCCGCAAGCGCTGACCGAGGCGCTGACCGAGGCGCTTGCACTGGTGCGCGAGCGGGCCGGCGAATCGACGGCGGACACTGCGGGCGATGGCGCAGAGCCATTGGCCGGTCATGCCGCCGGCACGCTGACCATTCTCGAGGCCCTGCGGGTCGATGAGGCGACGCGTCTGGCCGGGGTGCTCTTTGTGCCGGGCAAGGCGCTGGCGTTGGACGAGATCGAGTCGCGCTTCGGCACCGATGTGCGGGTGCTGGTTGAGGGGATGCGCGAGTTGATCAGGCTCAAAGACCTGACGTTGAAGGAGGATGCGCCGAGCACCGGCGAAGAACTCGAGACCCTGCGGCGCATGACGCTGGCGATGGCCAGCGACATTCGTGTGGTGCTGATCCGGCTGGCCTCGCGCCTGCAGACCCTGCGCCACCATGCCCGCATCCGGATTGCTCCTGCACCGGCGGTGGCGCGTGAAACCCTGGAAGTGCTGGCGCCGCTGGCCAACCGGCTGGGGCTCGGTCAGCTCAAGTGGGAGCTTGAGGACCTCGCTTTCCGCTTTCTCGAGCCCGAGCTCTATCGCGGGATTGCGCGCCAGCTCGAAGAGCGGCGCCTTGAGCGCGAGCAGTTCGTGGCGGAAGCGGTCGAGCGGCTGCGGGCGGCGCTGCGGGAGGCCGGGGTGGTTGCCGAAGTGAGCGGGCGCCCGAAGCATCTCTACAGCATCTACAACAAGATGCGCACCAAGGACCTGAGCTTCGATGAGGTCCAGGATCTGCGCGCGTTTCGGGTGCTGGTGGCCGATACCCGCGATTGCTACACCGTGCTGGGCGTGGTGCACGAGATCTGGCCGCCGATTCCGCGCGAATTCGATGATTACATCTCGCGGCCCAAGCCGAATGGCTATCAGTCGCTGCATACCGTGGTGATCGCCGAAGACGACCGGCCGCTCGAAATCCAGATCCGGACCCGGGCGATGCATCAGCATGCCGAGTTTGGTGTGGCCTCGCACTGGCGATACAAGGAGGCATCGACCGGCGTGGCCAGCGGCAGTCCGCAGGCGCGAGTCGAATGGATGCGCCAGCTCCTGATGTGGCAGCAGGAGGTCGGTGCAACCCTGGGCGGCAAAGTTTCGACTGCAGGCGAGGGCGAAAGCGAGCGTATCTATCTGCTCACGCCGCAGGCCAGGGTGATCGAGTTGCCGGCGGGTTCCACGCCGGTTGATTTCGCTTATCACGTTCATAGCGGCCTGGGTCATCGCTGTCGCGGGGCGCGGGTCGATGGCCATCTGGTGCCGCTGAACACCGTGCTGCGTAACGGTCAGACCATCGAGGTGGTGGTGGCGCGCGCAGGCAGCGGGCAGGACGGCCCGTCGCGCGACTGGCTCAATCCGCAGCTTGGATTCGTGCGCAGCCCGCGGGCGCGGGCGAAGGTTCGACAATGGTTCAACGCGCTCGAACTTGCTCGCGACCTGGCCAACGGTCGCGAGAAGGTCGAGCGCCTGCTTCAGCGCGAGGGCCGCACCTCACTGTCGTTGGATGAACTCGCGCGCAGACTGAAGCTCGCCTCGACCGATGAGCTCTTTCTCGCGGTCAATCGCGATGAAATCGGGCCACGGATGCTTGAAGAGGCGGTCCGTGAGGCCGAGCCCTCGCGCGCGCCGGAGGGCGAAGCCGAGGCCTTGCAGCGGCTGACCCGCCCGTCTCGCAGCGGTGCCTCAGGCGGCAGCCCTGTGCTGGTGGTTGGTGTCGATTTTCTGATGACGCAGCTTGCCCGCTGTTGCCGGCCTGCGCCCCCCGATCCGATCGTCGGGTTCGTGACCCGCGGTCGCGGCGTGTCGGTCCATCGCCTGAATTGCCGCAGTTTTGCCGAAATGTCGCGGCGCTCGCCCGAGCGGGTGCTCGAGACCGCCTGGGGCGACTGGCAGGCGGCAACCGCGGCACCATCGGGCAAGAAAGGCGGACCTGTCGCGGCGCGGCGCGTCTATCCGGTGGATGTGGTCCTGCGGGCCAACGACCGGCAGGGCCTGTTGCGCGATGTGTCGGATGTGTTTTCGCGTGACCGGCTCAATGTCACCGAGGTGCGAACCCGCAGCCAGTCGGGCGTGGCGCAGATGCAGTTCACGATCGAGGTGACCGACATCGCGCAACTCGATCAGACCCTGGGGGCGGTGCGGGGGGTTGATGGTGTGATCGAGTGCCGGCGGCATTAGGGCGGCACTAGGTCGACATTAGGAGGGCATTAGTGCCGCATCAGCTTGGCATTTCGGCTTTGTCAGGCCAGTGTCGAAATTTTTTACACAAGACGGCCATCGCGCCCGATGACCGAGGCCGAGCAAATCGCGCTTGATTAGCTCTCAGGCCTTAGAAATCACATCATTTCGGATTGGTAATTTCGCCCAACCACATCCTTTCGACAAAGATTGCGCGTCGCTGGTCGAACGCAGTCTTCATGTGCGTGACAAAAGTCATGTCGGCGATTTTTACAATTAATTCGGCCTTGAAAAGCTTTGTTTTTCCTGAAGATCGGCTTTCCAAGCCTGTCTCCAGGTTGTGGCACAAATGTTGCTGATGAGTGTCGTCCACCATTCGACCGCGAGTCTGCAGCATGGCTTTTCGAATCTCATCTTCTCCCCTGGGGCAAGCTTCCCCGTCTGCGCCTTTGGCGAAACCCTTAGCGTATGCGACTGCCCCATTAGCTGCCGAGCATCGAATTGCCGGTTTTGATGCGGCGCGAGGCATCCTGATGTTGTTGGGGTTGGTGATTCATGCCGCCGACGTTTACATGCTCAAACCCTGGCGGGTTCATGACGCTGCCGGATCGGTGGCCTTCGACTGGATCAATGGCCTGATTCATTCGTTTCGCATGGAAGCCTTCTTCTGGGTCGCCGGCTACTTTGCGGCGATCGGGCTTGCACGAATGAATGCGACCGGCTATTTGCTGCACCGTGCACACAGATTGCTGCTGCCTGCTGTGGCAACGCTTTTCACTTTCAATCTGATTGAAATCTCGGTGCTGGCGTGGTGGCCTACACCCGGAGCACGCCCGCTCTTCGTCGAACTCATACCTGAATGGATCGGGCATCTCTGGTTCATCGTTGATCTGTGCTGGTTGTGCGTGTTTGCCGCAATATGTCTTCGTCCGCGGGGGATGTGGTCTCGAGCCCTCGCCGGTGCATTAAAGAATATCAACACCCCATTGGCACTGATTGCGGTCATGGCGCTCCTCACCACCCTGCCTGCGGTCGTGCCAGCCTGGATGGCTCGACTCGGTGTCGGTCTGCCGCTTCTCGGGATCGAAGGTCTGAGATTGACGGGGCTCTTCGAGCCAGCCCGACTGCTGGCTTATGCGCCCTATTTCATTCTGGGGATGGCGGTTCAGCGGCTCGGCCATGTCGCACGACTCTTCGAATCGATTCACTGGGGATGGTTCGTGCCCAGCGTGGTCTTCAGCGCCTGGCTGTGGATTCATGGCTCTGAAGACACCTCATGGACGCTCACTTTGCTGGCGCACGGGCTGCTGACTGTGGTGGCCGTCGGCGCGGTGATGTCGATGTTCACTGCTCTGTTCAAATCGGGCGGCGGCCTGGTGGCTTGGCTCGCCGACGCAAGCTATCCGATCTACCTGGCCCATCAGTGCTTCATCATTATTCTCGCGACGATGCTTTGCGCAATGGATCTGTCTGCGGCATTGAAGTTTGCGATGGTCGTGAGTGGCGCCGCGATCCTGACAGCCGGCTTTTATGCCGTGCTCTTGCGACACGCGGGGCTTCACAGGATCTTTACTGGGCGTGCGCTGAAAAGAGCCGGTTTGTCGCTGCCGCCCGCCGTGAGCGGCCGGGTCGCAAGCGTGAGCCGTACCGACCTCAGGACGGCTTCTTCGCCGACTTGGGCCTGAACGCCTTGCACACCGCCTCATTCGTTTCCGCATAAGGCGCGCCGATCAGATCGAGGCAATAAGGCACGGCAGCGAAGATGCCCGGCACCGCTGCCCGCGCCGGTTTGTCATCGCTTGCCGATGACGCGGCCAGCCCCTGCAGCGTCTCCTGGATCGACTTGGGCTGCCCGGGCAGATTGATGATGAGCGCGCCGCCCCGGATCACTGCCACTTGGCGCGACAGGATCGCGGTCGGCACGAAATTCAGGCTGATCTGGCGCATCTGCTCGCCAAATCCGGGCATTTCCTTGTCGGCGACTGCCAGCGTCGCTTCGGGCGTGACATCGCGGCGGGCGGGACCTGTGCCACCGGTGGTCAGCACCAGATGGCAGCCGACGACATCGACCAGATCGATCAGGGTTCGCTCGATCTCGGGCTGCTCATCGGGGATCAGTCGGGTTTCGACCTCGAAGGCTGTGGTCAGCGCCGACGCGAGCCAGGTCTCAAGCGCCGGGATACCCGCATCGGCATAGACGCCGGTCGATGCGCGGTCGGAGATCGAGACCAGCCCGATGCGAAGGGGGCGTGAAGGGTGATGGTGGTCAGCGGCGGGGATGTCGTTCATAGCGTCTGGGTGGCAGGTCTTGCATGGAGCGTCAGTCGTGGCCTGAACAAACGGAATCAATCAGCAGAAAATCAGCGAAAAATCAGCAGAATCATTCATCGGCTTGCTCAGCGCCATCACCACGATCACCCGCATCAAGCTCCGCACTCATGATGTCGCGCAACTCGCGAAACAGTTCGCGGTAATGGCGCCCGTGCTGATCGCGTGAGACTTCGGTGGCCGCCGACCGGATCATCGGATGCAGATTGCGCAAGGCGGCCATCGGATATTTGCCGACGAATTCGGTGAGCCGCCCGGGCTCGGCGATCAGGGCATCGCGCCAGCGTTCGGCGGCATGCATGATCGCGGTCTCG
>CAIKZV010000290.1 GCA_903831925.1 uncultured Burkholderiales bacterium | reverse complement strand
GACTGAGAATACTTCTCCGCCACCGGGGCAGTCGAACCAGGTCATGTCGGCGCGGATCAACGCCTTGTGCGTCTGGCCAGGGATGGTGGTGATGTGCGTGAGTTGCTCCTCGGGCACGAGCATCCAAGGCGCGTCAGGAGGATGGTTTTCCGAGGCGGCGACCACGATGGCGCTCTCGGGTGAGCCAAGGCGCTTGTCGACGCGGTCGAGTTCGAAGCCGGCAGCGCCGCGGCCGGAGAACCCCTCGCCGCCGACGGTCTCTGCGGTGACACCCTCGAAAATCCAGCTCACCTTCGGATTGGTGCGTGCGGCGGGGTTGATGCGGTAGTAAGAGCCGACAAAATTGCCTTGCGCGGTAAACCCGACGCCGACCAGTTTTTGAGGGGGTCTGGCATTGCGCCGCCACAGTCCGCCGTATTGCGAGTCATATTGGTTGTAGTACTCACCAGGCTCGGCAGCCCAGGCCCGAATGCCGCCTTCACCGCGGCGAATTTCGACGATACCGTCTCTGGCAGGGTCGAGCGCGATCTTCCAATAGAACCCATTACCGCCCAGATAGACGAGCCTGCCACCGGTGTCCCGGTAGCTTTGCAATGCGTCGAGCATCTGCGCCGTGTGGTATTCGGGGTGTGATCCGGTCACCACGACCTTGTATGGCTCGAGAAGCGCTTTGCCCTCGCGGTGCAACTCATCGTCAGTGATGAGATCGACCTCGTGCCCCATGTGGGCAAGCCACATCAGCAAGTGACTGTCTGCTGGATAGTGGCGCAGGCCCGAGCCGCGGATCTCTGGGTAGGGGTAGGTGATGTAGCCGACGCGCAGGTTGAGCATCGGACGCCGCCAACTCACGAGTGCGATACCGGAGCCATCGGTGTGGTAGTTGTAGGTCGACAAGCCATAGTCGCGATGCTCGCCGGGGTTGTAGGGATAGGCATGCCAAGCCTTTGACTGCGCGACATGGGCCTCTCGCCAGGCTGGATCGTTCATCCATTCGGGTCGGGCGTGGTTGCCGTAGACCGTGTAGGTGTAGGTCGAGACCAGCACTGCGATCTTGGCGTTGGCCTGGCCTTTCGGCGGCACGACGAAGAAGGGAATGTTTTCCTCGACATCGCCGGCTTGGAGCAGCAGCGCGTAGGCATCGGATTTGAAATCTGCGGGCAACGTGATCGCATGCGTTGCTGGCCATCGGCAATCATCGAGATCGTCGTCATGAAAGTGGATGGCACCGTACTGCTCGGGGGCATGGCGAAAGCAGTGTTCCTGCCCGGTCCAGAGCGAGCCGCAGACCGCGCGAGTTGGCGTGTTGATGAGCTCGCCGTGATGCCCGAGGTGTCCGGTGTCGATGACCCGATGGGTGTGCATCTCCAGCGAGAAGTCCCAGTCGCCTAGGCAGGCGTCGCGGCTCGCATCGGCGGATGTATCGTCACTCGAGAAGGGCTGTGCTTCCGACATCAGTCTGGGATGTTCGAGGCGCCCATTGAAGGTATCGACCGGTGCGGCGTCGCTGGCGCTGCCAAGACTCAGGCGGCGCGACTGCGCATTCAAGACGGGGGCGCCCGACAACCGCAGGGTCACTGTTTGGGCTGCCGCCCGATCCGAGTGGGGTGTGGCCGTCAGGCTCAGCGTTCTGCTTGCAGAGTCAACGCGCAGCGTGACGCTGGTCCAGGCCTGTAGTGATACCGGCAATTCAGTTTCGACCGTGGTCCGGCCAGCAGTGGTGCCTACCGTGCCGCGCAACACCCGCGCTGAAGTCAGCTCGAGCTCGATGCCGCGGCCATGGGCGTCGAGGCAGGACATGATGACTTGGCGGCGCATCAAAGCCAGCGTCGGAAAAATTTGAAGCGAAAAGGTGCAATCGCTGAGTTGATTCAGCATGCCCATGGGTCCGACAACGGCATAAGAGCCGGCGGGAACGCTTTGCGGACCAGGTTCGGCCAAGGTCGTGACCGCGATCGCGACCGACTCGGTCTTGATACCGCCGATCGCCGGATTGGCGTCTGCGCAGCGGACACGAACGACGCGTGCCGAGACCGCGTTGCCAGTCGCATTGGCGACATGAAACCGCAGCGTCTGTCCAGGTCGGGCGGACAGGCGTTCGGCGTAACCGGTGAGTGGAAGCATATTTGACTCCGTGACAGGTCGATGGGAGGGTGAATGCTTGTGTCGTTGAAGGTCACGACAGTCTGCCGACAAAGCCTGCAGGTCAGTGCGCCGTCGGGCGGTACATCATCGAATTGCGATCCGCCGATTGAATTCTCAGCCGCAGCAACTCGCCTTCGCGCCCCACGGTCATCGGCACAGTGACGCCTGCCGACCCGAGCGCCCAGACCGCCCGCAGGAAGTTGGCCAAAGAATGAACCCGCGTGCCCGCAACCTCGATGATCAGGTCGCCTTGCTGCAGCCCAGCCTTCATCGCCGGACCTCTTTCTGCGAGGCCCGCCACCACGATGCGATCGTCGCCCTCTGCCGCGTACAGCCCCAGCCAAGGCCTAGCCGGCATGCCGCTAAGGCCGGTTGCGATCAGGCTGTCGAGTATCGGCTCGAGAAGGTCGATTGGCACCACCATGTTGCCTTGGCCTGACTTGTCGTCTGATTCGCCGTCTGTGGCTTGCTGCAACAGCAATGAAGCGACCCCAATCAGCGCGCCATCAGCGTTGAAAAGACCGGCGCCGCTCCATTCAGGATGTGCCGGTGTCGTGAAGAGCGCTTCTTCAAGCAGGTATTCCCAGTAGCCGGCAAAGGGTCGCTTGTCGGCCAGACGGGCTTTCAATGCATGCGGCATGCCGCCATGACTCAGCAGGAAAACGGTGTCACCCGACCTTGACCCCTGGCTTTGCGCCCGGCGTACGAACGGTGTGTTGAGTGGACCCAGCGCCTTGAGCAGACCGAATCCGCTGGCTTGGTCATAAGCGAGCGGCACGGCTTGGACGACCTGGCCCGCGCGCGTCGTCAAGAAGACCGTCTGTGCCTCAGTGATCAGGTAGCCGATCGTCAGCACCGTGCCGCGATCGTCCAGCACGATCCCGCTGCCGCTGCGTGATGTGCCCAGCGTGTTGGCCGTGAACGCCTGCTCGGGGACGAGCGCCCTGAGTTCGACGATGGCACTCAACAACGCATCGAGGTCGAAATTCAGTGTCGAGGCCTTCGGCATCAGCGTTGCAGGAAAGGACCACTCTTTGTCTTGGCTCATCGCAGGGCTGCCTTGCTCGGCGTTTGTTGTCTGGTGACCGATCAAGCGTGATCGATCCCGCTTATTTGAGCATGTTCTCCCAGGGCGGACCCTCAGGCAATGAATGCCGGCCCTGATTGGCGCACGATTGGCGGACTTCTGGCAGGTGCTGGCGGGTTTGGCGGG
>CAIKZV010000289.1 GCA_903831925.1 uncultured Burkholderiales bacterium | reverse complement strand
CTCGATGAAATTGCCCTCGGGATAGACCAGAAACAGTCGCGGGCGCTCGCCGGCAATCTGCCCGCCGACCAGGAAATTGCACGTGAAATCGACACTGCCCTGCTGAGCCTGTTGCCCCGAATGATGCGAAATCACCTGCCGTACGCCCTCGCCGACCAGCGTTGCGCAATCGAAAAGACTCGGCACGTTCAGGAGGTTGGGGGCATCGGTGGTGAGCGCCTTGCGCAGCGTGCTGACAACCGTCTGAGTGGTAGCCAGATTGCCAGAGTTCAGGAGCACGATCACACGCTCGCCGCTGGCCTCGAAAATCGTCATTTTCGAGAAGGTCGACACATGGTCGACCCCGGCATTCGTGCGGGAATCGGACGCAAACAGAACCCCATCCTGGAGGGCCATGGCGACGCAGTAGGTCATGCGAGCAAAAAAGTGTGTGAGGCGATCCGGCCAGCTTACTTCATCTCGAGATAGGCCGAATGAACCGCATTGCCAAGCCGGATGTTGTCGATCAGGAATCGCTCGAGGAATTCGTCGAGACCTTCGGCGTAGACATCGTCGAGCAGGCCATGCTCGAGACTGGCCAGCATATGCGCGGCAAGGCGACGTGCCTCGCGGGCCGGTGCCTGCGGCAACTCCGACAGGATGCGCACCACCTCGTCGAAACAGAAGCGCAGCGATCGCGGCAGGGTCGGATCGAAGATCAGCAGTTCGGCGACCCGCCGCGAGTCGATGGCATCGCGATAGGTATCGCGATAGGCCTCGAGCGCACTGACCGACCGCAGCACCGCGCTCAGGCGATAGTGATCGGCGAGGCCGACCTCATCACCCCCATCGCCGGCCACACCTTGGCGCGCCTGCTTGACTGACAGGATCCGCGCGGTGTTGTCGGCACGTTCGAGAAAGGTGCCCAGGCGAATGAACTGATAGGGCTGATCGCGACGAATCGTGGCGAAGGTAATGCCTCGAAACAGATGCGAGCGCTCCTTGACCCACTCGAAAAAGCCCGCATCGATCGGCCCGCCCACCTGGCCGCGCTTGGTGAGCAGCTGCAGCCAGGTGTCGTTGATGTTCTCCCACATCTCGGAGGTCACCGACCCTCTGACCGCACGCGCATTTTCGCGACTGGCCTCCAGGCAGTTGACAATGCTCGACGGATGGGAAGCACCCCAGGCCAGAAATCGGGCCACCTGTTCGGGCGTCGGTGCCTGACCGGTTGTGTGAAAAGATTCGAGGGTGTCGGTGATGATGAGCGGCTCGATGGCCGCCCGCTCGTCGTCCTGACCCGACAACAGGGCCAGCGATGCGCCGACATCCAGGATGCGCGCCATGTTTTCGGCGCGCTCGAGGTAGCGCGAGAGCCAGTAGAGGTGGGATGCGACGCGGGCGAGCATGGCGGCAGCTTTCAGGGGGCGGGCGCAGCCTGGCCGGCGCCGGAGTCTTCGACTACCCAGGTGTCTTTGGTGCCACCGCCCTGCGACGAATTGACCACCAGCGAACCACGGCGCAAGGCGACCCGCGTCAGACCACCTGGGACGATCCGGGTCTCGCGACCCACCAGCACGAAAGGCCGCAAATCGATATGTCGAGGTGCCACGCCTTCCTCGACGAAGGTCGGGCAAGCCGACAGGGCCAGCGTGGGCTGCGCGATGTAGTTGCCGGGATTGGCGAGCAGGCGTGTCCTGAAGTCGGCGATTTCCTGCCTGCTGCTGGTCGGACCGACCAGCATGCCGTAGCCACCCGCACCATGCACTTCCTTGACGACCAGCTTTTCGAGATTGGCCGCGACATGCGCGAGTTCGTCAGGACGGCGGCACTGCCAGGTCGGCACATTCTGGAGGATGGGCTCCTCGCCGAGATAGAAGCGGATCATCTCGGGCACATAAGGGTAGATCGACTTGTCGTCGGCGACGCCGGTGCCCACCGCATTGCAGATCACGACATTGCCCTGGCGATAGGCCGACATCAGACCCGGCACACCGAGCATCGAGTCGGGCCGGAAGGCCAGCGGATCGAGGAAGTTGTCGTCGAGTCGGCGATAGACGACGTCGACCTGCTTCGGTCCGTCGGTCGTGCGCATGTAGACGCACTCATCCTTGACGAAGAGGTCCTGGCCCTCGACCAGTTCGACACCCATCTGCTGGGCGAGAAAGGCATGCTCGAAATAGGCGCTGTTGAAGCGCCCCGGGGTGAGCAGCACGACGGTCGGCGAATCGACTTCGGTGGCGGCGCGCAAGGTCTGCAGCAACAGCGCCGGATAGTGCTCGACCGGTCGAACCTGATAGCGACGGAAAAGGTCGGGGAACAGCCGCATCATCATCTTGCGGTTGCTCATCATGTAGGACACACCCGAAGGCACCCGCAGGTTGTCCTCAAGTACGTAGTAGCCACCGTCGGAATGCCGGACGATGTCGACGCCGACAATATGGGCATAGATATCGCGCGGAACCTTGACCCCGATCATCGCCGTCGAGAACTGATCGTTACCCAGGATCTGATCCTCGGGAATCAGCCCGGCCTTGAGAATTTCGCGGTCATGATAGATGTCGGCCAGGAAGCGGTTGATCGCGGTCACCCGCTGCACCAGCCCGCGTTCGAGTCGCTCCCACTCATCGGCGGCGATGATCCGCGGCACGACATCCGAGGGGATCAGCCGCTCGGTGCCGCCCTCCTCGCCGTAAACCGAAAAGGTGATGCCAATCCGCCGGAAGATGAGATCGGCCTCGGCCCGCTTGGCGGACATCTGGTCGGCAGACATCTGGCGCAACCAGTCGTCGTAGCGTCGGTAGTGCGAGCGGGGCTGATGCGCCGCATCGAACATTTCGTCGTAAACGCCTTCGGGTGCGGGCAAGAGGTTCAGGGCAGAGGCGCTCATGGAAGACCGTGGTGGGGCAGCAAAGGAAACCCTTAACAAGACCAGCGCATTAAAGCAAGTGCCGTGCCGGCGCACGGCATCTGGCGATCTGACGGACAGACATCAGGCCGAGCGACCGGTTTTCAGCCGCGATCTGGGCAATCGGGTTTGATGCAGTTGGCATACAGCGCCAGCGAATGATCCTGAAGCGCGAAGCCGCGATCCTTGGCGATACGGTGCTGGCGCCGCTCGATTTCAGGGTCGTAAAACTCCTCGACCCGGCCGCACTGCAGGCAGACAAGGTGATCGTGATGTTCGCCTTCGTCGAGTTCGTAGACCGCCTTGCCGGATTCGAAATTGTTCCGCTTGAGGATACCGGCCTGCTCGAACTGCAAAAGGACCCGATAGACCGTCGCGAGGCCGATGTCCTGATGCTCGGCCAGCAGTTCCCGGTAAACATCTTCGGCGCTCATGTGCCGATGCCGGCGCTCCTGAAAAATTTCGAGCACCTTGAGCCGGGGCAAGGTGGCCTTGAGCCCCATGTTCTTGAGTTCGCTGGATGTGGGCACGCTCACGCTCCGGGGATCGAGCCTGTCTTCAGGCGGGCTGGCCAGACAGGAGAATTTCGGCCGATTGCGTATCATAACGGGTCGACTCCGGATCACCCCCGCTCATTCCCGTTCCATCCCCGCTGACACCCGCTGCCCGTCCATGCCTTCACTTTGGTCCTCACTTTGGTCCAGTCGCTTTGTGCTCACCGTCGCTGCCGCGCTGGCCGCCGTTGCGGGATGCTCATCGAGCGACCCCAACCGCAGCGGTTTCCTTGAGCCCTATCGGATCGAGGTGCCGCAGGGCAATTACGTCGACCAGATCATGCTCGACCAGATCAAGCTCGGCATGACCCGCGATCAGGTCAAGTTCGCGCTCGGAACACCCCTGATGGTCGACATCTTTCACCCCGACCGCTGGGACTATGTTTTTCGCTTCCAGCACCGTAATCTGTCGGCTGAATTGCGGCGCGCCACCGTGGTTTTCGTCGACGGCAAAGTGAGCGAGATCGAGGCCGTCGCGCTTCCCCAATACGACAAAGGCAATGACCCGGCGCTGCCCGGCTATCGCCGCACACAGGGCCGCAACCGATGAGCCTTCGAATTGCCATCGCCGGCGCATCAGGCCGGATGGGAAAGATGCTCATCGAATCCGTGCTCGATGCGCCCGATACCGAACTCAGCGGCGCTTTCGATGTCCCGGGCGCCCCCGGCATCGGACGCGATGCCGGCGAGACGCTGGGCCGACCGACGGGCGTTCTGGTCAGCGACGATCCGCGCAACGCGATCGCCGGCGCGGACGTGGTCATCGACTTCACCCGACCCGTGGGCACGCTGCATCACCTGCAGATCTGCGCCGATGAGGGCGTGGGCATGGTGATCGGCACGACCGGCTTCGATGACACCGGTCGTGCGGCCATCGAGGCTGCTGCCCGGCGCGTTGGCGTGGTCTTTGCGCCCAACATGAGCGTCGGCGTGAATGTCACCCTCAAGCTGCTCGAAGTCGCGGCCGGCCTGCTGTCTGAGGGCTTCGACATCGAAGTCATCGAGGCGCATCACCGCCACAAGATCGATGCGCCCTCAGGCACTGCGCTGCGGATGGGTGAAGTCATCGCTCGAGCGCTTGGGCGTGACCTGACCGAGGCGGCCACCTGGACACGCCATGGCGTGACCGGCGAGCGCGACCCTTCTTCGATCGGTTTTTCGGTGATTCGGGGCGGCGACATCGTGGGCGACCACACCGTCCTGTTCGCCGGAACCGGCGAGCGCATCGAGATCACCCACAAGTCGTCGAGCCGGGCGACCTACGCGCAAGGCAGCCTTCGCGCCTGCCGATTTCTGGCCGGCAAGGGGCCAGGTCTTTTCGACATGCAGGACGTGCTTGGCTTGAGCACTCGCGGGAGTGCCTGAGCTCGAGACGACCGCCAGGGTGCAGACCATGCACGACCACCGTGCGATGCGCCCCGCAACGGGGCGGCTCATGAAACGCCCCAGTCGACGGTTCATGGCGGCCGCGCTCGGCGCGCTTGCCATCAATGCCGCCGTCGCCATCGGACTGGTGACGCTGACCACCAGCGTGCCCCCACTGAATCGCCCGATCCTTCCGCTTGTTGTCTCACTGCTCGACCCACCTGCGCCAGCCGCCCCGAAAGACCCGCCGCCGCCGCCGATCAAACCCACACCAAGCGTTGTCGCCGCGCCGCAGGCCCGCCCCGCCCAGGCCAGCCCGGCAGAGACGAAACGCGCCGCGATACCGCTTGCCAGCCCTGCTGCCACGCCGCCGCCCGCTGTGGCCAGTGTGCCCGCGCCCGGCCCCTCCACTGCCGCGCCGGCGGCGCCTGCGCCCGCGGTCACTGCAGCGCCCTCACCGCCCGCCGTCAACGCCATCACCGTACCGCCGGCGAGCGCATCGACGCCAAGCGTCGACGCCAGCCCGGCAGCGTCGACGCCGAGCCCGCGGCAGGCCTCAGCGTCGGGCGCGTCGGGCGCCTCCGAGACGACACGCCGCACCGGTCCGCGTGTTGACGCCAGTTGGGCCGGCAATACCGCCCCCGGCTATCCGTCATCGGCGCGCCGTATGGGCGAGCAGGGTCAGGTACGGCTCGATGTGCATGTCGGCGCCGACGGCGTGGTCATCGACGTACAGCTGCGCGAATCAAGCGGCTCTGCAGCGCTGGATCGCAGTGCGATGGAAGCCGTGAGAAAGTGGCGGTTTCGTCCCGCAACCGTCGATGGTCAACCGGTGGCCGAGTGGTATCGCAACTGGGAATGGATTTTCAGGCTGGAGGGTTAGCCAAATGAACGCTGAAGAACTCGGATTGATGCATTTCTGGCAAGCGGGCGACATCGTCACGCATGGCCTCACCGGACTGTTGCTCGCCATGTCGGTGGTGAGCTGGTATTTCATCCTGGCCAAGGCCTGGTCGGCCTGGCGGATGCGCCGCAGCGCCGGCAGCGCACTCGACCGCTTCTGGGCAGCCCGTTCCTTGCCCGAGGCGATCGAGACCCTGCGTCGCGAGGATCCGGAGCAGGTCTTCGCACCAATCGCCGACAAGGCGCACCGTGCCGTGCAGATGCAGTCCGACGCCAGCCTGGCCGCCTCGGTCGATCGCACCGAGCTGGTCACCCGTGTTCTGCGCCAGGAGATGACGCAGACCTCGGCCCGACTCGAGTCAGGACTGACCTTCCTCGCCTCGGTGGGCAGCACCGCGCCTTTCATCGGCTTGTTCGGCACGGTCTGGGGCATCTATCACGCACTGATTCAGATCGCCTCGTCCGGTCAGGTCATGATCGACAAGGTGGCCGGCCCGGTCGGCGAAGCGCTGGTCATGACCGCCGCAGGTCTGGCGGTGGCGATTCCGGCGGTGCTGGCCTACAACGCCTTCACCCGCATCAACCGGGTCATGCTGGCCGAGCTCGACGGCTTTGCGCACGACCTGCTCGCCCTGATGACCACCGGCAGCCGCATCGATTCGGGTGCGCCCGACACCCTGCGTACCAGCCTTCCCGATGCGAGCCAGACCATCCGCGCTGTCGGCCACTGAGCGGCCACTGAGCGGCCCTCGCCCACACATTCGTAAAGGACAAACATGGCATTCGGTGGATTCGATTCGCGCGGCGGGCCCATGCAACCCTTGGCCGAAATCAATACGACACCGCTGGTCGACGTGATGCTGGTGCTGCTGGTGATCTTCATCATCACCGCGCCGCTGCTCACGCATGCCATCCATATCGACCTGCCGAGCGCCAAAGCGCCAGTGTCGCCTGAAAAACCCGAGACGATCACGGTATCGATCAATGCCGAGGGCCGGGTGTTCTGGAACGATGCGCCGCTTGCCGATTCAGCCGCATTGCGCACGCGTCTGTCCGAGGCCTCGCAGCGCAAGCCTCAGCCCGAGTTGCATCTTCGCGCCGACCAGCAGGTTCGGTATCAGTCGGTTGCAGAGGTGATGGCCGCAGCGCAGCAGGCGGGCGTTTCGAAGATCGGTTTCGTGACCGACCCGAAACCGGCAGGTTCCAAACCTTAGACGCGCCCCTCGGCATCAGCGACTCAGGGGCTTGTGCTGTGACAGCGCCACAGGCATCCTCTCCCTCCACAGACAGAGCGATGGGACGACGCGCACGACAGACGCGTAGCCACCCGGGTCGCGCTCAAGCGGACTGATGACGCTTCGGGCTGGTCCTGGTCCGTCATCGCCGCAGGGGAGACTCTCGTATGGAAATCCAGCACTACGACTGGATCGCTTATCACGCCGGCTTTGCGCCCAACAGTCCTGCACAGCAGGATCTGTATTCGGGCAGAACGTTTTCCTATCTGCAGATGCATCAGCGGGTCGACGCGCTGGCCGGCTATCTGCAGCGGGAGGCCGGCGTCAAACCGGGCGATCGCGTGGCAACCCTCTGCCACAACTCCACCGACAACAACGAAATCATTTTCGCCGCGCCCCGCACCGGTGCGATTCACCTGCCGCTCAACTGGCGACTGGCCGTGCCGGAGCTCGAGTTCATCATCACCGATGCTGAACCGACGGTGCTCTTTTACAGCGAAGAATTTACCGAGCAGGTTGCCGAACTCAAACGTCGTTGCAAACTGCCGCATCTGATCCTCAAACGGGATGGCGGCGACAGCGATTACGAGCAAATCATGGCAGCCGGCGGTGCACCCGCTTTGAGACACCACCCCAAGCTCGACGATGTGTGGGTGCTGATGTACACCTCGGGCACCACCGGGCGACCCAAGGGCGCGCAGATCACCTACCGCGCCCAATTCTTCAATGCGGTCAATGCCACCATGCTGACCGAACTGACCCGTTCTTCCAAAGGCCTGACCTACCTGCCGCAGTTTCACGTCGGCGGAATCTGCCTTTATTCGATGCCCTGCTTTCATCTGGGCGCGCCGGTCGCGATCATGCGTCAGTTCGATGCCCAGCAGGCACTCGATCTGCTCGCAAGGCCTGACAGCGGCATCACGCATGTTTTCGGCGTGCCGACGAACTTTCTCTTCATGAGCCAGCTGCCGGGTTTCGAGGCGGCGCGCTTCGATCATCTTGTCAGCGTCGGCATCGGCGGCGCCGCATCGCCGATCGCGCTGCTGGAGCTCTACGCCGGCAAGGGCGTGATGTTTCAGCAAGGCTGGGGGATGACCGAGACCTGCACCATCGGCACCCTGCTGAGCAAGGAACGCGCCCTCGACAAGATCGGATCATCGGGACAGCAGGTGCTGCATGCTGACCTGAAGATCATCGATGACGCAGGCCGCGAACTGCCGCCCGGCAAGACCGGCGAACTGATGATCAAGGGGCCGACGGTCACACCCGGCTATTGGCGGCGCCCGGAAGCCAACAGCACAACGCTGGTCGACGGCTGGCTTCACACCGGCGACGCGGCCTATGTCGATGAGGAAGGTTTTTACTTCATCGTCGACCGCTGGAAGGACATGTTCATCTCGGGAGGCGAAAACGTGTATCCCGCCGAGGTCGAAGATGCCCTGTACCGGATTCCGGACATCGCCGAAGCCGCCGTCATCGGCATCGCCGACGACAAATGGGGCGAAGTCGGTCGCGCCTTCATCGTGCTCAAGGAGGGCAGTCGACTGAACGCCGACGACATCCTGGAGCACTGCGCGCGCAACCTCGCGCGTTTCAAGATCCCGAAGACCGTCCGCTTCCTGGCCGAACTGCCTCATAACGCGACCGGCAAGGTCACCAAGCACGCGCTGCCGCGCGATTGACGCTGGCATCGAGCAAGGAGACTGATGTGATCTCAGGAAAATACGACTTCATTCAGCAGGAACGGGTCATCTACG
>CAIKZV010000288.1 GCA_903831925.1 uncultured Burkholderiales bacterium | reverse complement strand
GCCGCCAATCAGCGCGCAGGCCGCTGTGGTCGCGTGTCCGACGGCATTTGCATACGACTCTACGACGAGCCCGATTTCATCAAGCGTGCGGCCTTCACCGACCCGGAGATCCTGCGATCGTCACTGGCGGCGGTCATCCTGCGGATGAAATCGCTGCGGCTCGAGGACATCGAGGCCTTTCCCTTTGTCGACCCGCCGCCACGGCGCGCGGTGCTCGATGGGCTCGATCTGCTGCGCGAGCTCGATGCCATCGATGAGCAGGGCGAGCTCACCGCCACCGGCCACCAGCTCGCCCGATTGCCGGTCGATCCGCGCATTGCCAGGGTGTTGCTGGCGGCTCACCAGGGCGGCTGCCTGCGCGAGGCGCTGATCATCGCCTCGGCGCTCTCCACCCCGGATCCCCGTGAACGGCCGCTCGATCGCCAGCAGGCGGCCGACCAGGCGCATGCCCGTTTCGTCGATCCCCGCTCCGATTTTCTGGGCTACGTGAAACTGTGGGACTGGTGGCAGGCGCAGCAGCAGGCCAGCCGCCCTGCCGGCGAATCGCGCCGCGCTTTCACGCAGCGCCTGGAGCGCGAGTTTCTGTCGCCGCGCAAGTTTCGGGAGTGGGCCGATGTGCATGCCCAGCTGCTCGAGGCGGTCAGTTCAATGAAGTGGTTGCCCAATGAGCAGCCGGCCACCTATGAGCCCTTGCACCGCGCGCTGCTGGCCGGTCTGCTTGGCAACCTCGGATGCCGCGCACCCGACGAGCCCCACTACCTGGGCACGCATGCGACCCGGTTCTGGCTGCATCCCGGCTCCGGACTGGCGCGTCGAAGTTCGGCGCAGCGTTCGGCCGAAGAAACCGCCACCGCCACCGCACGCACCGAGGCATCGGGCAGCAGTCGCTGGGTGATGGCAGCCGAGATGGTCGACACCGGCCGCCTCTACGGGCGCACCGTCGCCCGCCTCGATCCGGTCTGGATCGAGCAGGCCGCCGCGCATCTCATCAAGCGCAGCTGGAGCGAGCCGCACTGGGAGCGGCGCGCCGGGCAGGCGGTCGCCTTCGAGCGCGGCACGGTCTATGGCCTGGTGATCTATGCCCAGCGGCGTACCCCCTATGGCGGCATCGACGCGAAGCTGTCGCGCGAACTGCTGATCCGCGAGGCGCTGGTCGCTGGCGACTGGGACTCCGACTGCGCCTTTTTTCGTCACAACCTGAAAGTGGTGGCCGAGATCGGTCAGCTCGAGGCGCGTATCCGCAGACCCGATCTGCTGGTCGACGAGCAGTTTCTCTTCGACTGGTTCGATGCCCAGGTGCCTGCCGAGATCACCAGCGGCCAGCAGCTTGAGCGCTGGTGGCGAGCCGCCAGTCGCGCTCAGCCTGGGCTGCTCAAGCTGTCGCGCGAACTGCTGATGCGCAAGCAGACCGACGGCATCGACGACCGCAAGTTCCCGCAGCGTCTGAGCATGCGCGGCGTGTCGTTTGAGGCGGCCTACCATTTCGAGCCCGGCGCCGACGACGATGGCGTGACCCTGACCGTGCCGCTTTTCGCACTCAACCAGGTCGATGCGGTGCGGGCCGAATGGCTGGTGCCAGGCATGCTGGCCGACAAGGTCGCGGCCTTGCTCAAGTCCTTGCCGCAGAAGTACCGCCGCCATCTGCTGCCGCTCGATCAGTGGGCCGCCGGCTTTGTCGAGCGGGCAGGCGATGCCGGCGGCACCCGTGGTCTGATGGTCGCGCTGATCGATTCGCTGCGTGAACATGCCTCGATCCGTGTTGCCTCAACTGACTTTCGCGTCGAGACCGTGCCGGCGCATCTGCAGATGAACTTCCGGGTCATCGACGAGCATGGCCGTTTTCTGGCGGTGTCGCGCAATCTGGCCCAGTTGCGAGCGCAGCTTGGCGCCAGTGCGCAGGGCAGCTTTCAGGCGGCCTTGCGCGGTGCCGGTGTGTCGGCGCGTGTGCAGGGGATGTCGCCCGACGCAGCGGCATCAGACAACGCCGACGATCGACGCCCGCAGCAGGGCAGGGCGCCCGGTCGCGACCCGAGCTCGACGGCATCAAATGAATCGTCATCGAACGGCACCTCATCGAGCGGCACCTCATCGAGCAAGAACGCATCGAACGACGCTTCATCGAACGACGCGCCGCGACAGGCGTCGCCGCAATCGGGCGCCGCTCCCGACGCCACCGTGCGCCGTGCCGGTGAACGTTTCGTTGCCTGGGATTTCGGCGAGTTGCCCGAGCTGCTCGAGCTGCAGGGCATGGGCCGGTCGGGCGATGCCACGCTGATCGGCTATCCGGCGCTGATCGATCGTGATGACGCGGTCGAGTTGCAGGTCTTCGATGAACCCGAGTCGGCGCAGCGCGAGCATCGTCGCGGATTGCGGCGCCTCTTTGCGATCGCACTGCGTGAGCCGCTCAAGTTCTTCGATCGCAATGTGCCCGAATTCCAGCGTCTGTCGATGCTTTTCATGCCGCTGGGCACGGCAGAAGAACTGAAGCGAGATCTGGTCGATGCCCTCATCGATCGCGCGTGTCTTGGCGATCCCTGGCCGACCGACCGGGCGGGTTTCGAGGAGCGGGTGCTTCAGGCCCGACCGCGCGTCACCCTGGTGGGCAACGAGCTTGCCCGGACAGTGGCTGCCATCCTGACCGAATACGCCAATCTCGCCAAAAAGCTCGTGGCTGCACGCACTGGTGCACCGGCGGCTTTTGCCGATATCACGCAGCAGCTCGCCGGCCTGATGTCGGCGCGGTTTGTCTCGGTCACCGACCCGGCGCGCCTGGGGCATCTCCCCCGTTACCTCAAGGCCGCGAGCGCCCGACTCGACAAGCTGCGCGCCGAGCCGGCCCGCGACGCCCAGCGCATGGCCGAGCTCGCCCCGCTGGTGCAGAATTTCCTGCGTGCCCAGGCGGCGCTCAAGGGGCGTCGCGATCCGCGGCTCGATGAGTTTCGATGGATGCTCGAAGAGCTGCGTGTGTCACTCTTCGCCCAGGAGTTGCGCACGCCGATGCCGGTGTCGGTCAAACGGCTTGAGCGTGTCTGGGAATCGATCAGGTAAGCCATGCTCGCGCATTCCCCCAAACTTTCGCACAGGTGTTCTTCATGATCTTCAGGTCTGTAAGGTTTGCCATGCGGCTCGCCTTCATGCTCGGGCTGGCGAGTGCAAGCCCGATCGCAATGCCGCAGTCGGCCGTCTCCGGTGCAAGCTCAGGCTCCGCCTCGACTGCGGCACCGATCGCGATCGTTCTCAATTCGGCGGATGCATCGGTCTCCCTCATCGATACCGTCACCTACAAGGAGTTCGATCGCTTTGCGGTCGGGAAAGAGCCCCATCACCTCTATCCGACTGCCGACAACCGCACGCTGCTGGTCGCTAATGCGATCAGCAATGATCTGAGCCTGCTCGACCCGGCGACCGGCAAGCTGGTCGGCAAGATCACCGGCATCGACGACCCCTATCAGCTCGCGATTTCGCCCGACAACAAATGGTTCGTGACGGCGGCGCTGCGCCTCGATCGGGTCGACATCTATGCCTGGGATGGCAAGTCGAAGCGGCTGGTCAAACAGATCCCGCTGCCCGATGCGCCGAGCCATGTCTGGTTCTCCAATGACAGCCGCTTTGTCTTCGCGACCCTGCAGGAGAGCAATGAGATTGCCGCGATCGACATGGCGACTCAGGCGGTGGTCTGGAAACACAAGGTCGGCAAGCAGCCTGCCGGCATCCTGATGACGCCCGACGGCAAGTATCTGATGGTCGGCATCATGGGCGAGGATTTCGTCGAGGTCATCGACTGGCAGGAACGCAAGACCGTGACCCGCATCCGCACCGGTCGTGGCGCGCACAATTTCCGCGGCATGGGCGACAAGCGCCATCTGCTGGTGAGCAATCGGGTCGACAACACGGTTACGATCGTCGACATGGTCGATCTGAAGGTGGTCGGTCAGATTCCGGTGCCAGGCGGCCCCGACTGCATGGACCTGTCGGCCGACGGCAAGACCCTTTGGGTGACCTCGCGCTTTGCCGGCAAGGTCTCGGTGGTCGACATGGCGCAACGCAAGGTCATCCAGACCATCAAGGTCGGCCGATCGCCGCATGGCATCTACCTGTCGGCCCGGGCGCCGCTGCTGTGATGTCCCGGTTCGTCGCGAGTCTGCTCTGGGTGCTGGCGGCATGCTGTCAGCCTGCCTTTTCTGCCGATCCACCGGCTGCGGCCTGCGCCGGCGGAACGGTCTATCTGACCCTCGATACCGGCAACATGGCATCGGCCGAGCTGATCGCCGACATCCTCAAGCGACATCGCATCAAGGCCAGCTTTTTTCTGGCCAACGAAAAAACCACCGCCGGCAACTTCGCGCTTGATAACGACTGGGCCCCCTACTGGCGGGAACGG
>CAIKZV010000287.1 GCA_903831925.1 uncultured Burkholderiales bacterium | reverse complement strand
CCGGTGGCAGTGCGACTACTCGAGGAGGGTCTGTTGCGATGAATGCGGTGATGGTTCCGGTGTTTCGAGCGCGTTCGCCCTGGGCGCGTCTGAGAGGTCTGTTGGGCAAGGAGCCGCTGCCGGCGGGCAGCGGTTTACTGATCGAGCGGTGTCGCGCAGTGCATACCGTTGGCATGCGGCGCGCGATTGATGTGGTCTTCGTCGGATCGAACGGGCAGGTGGTGGAACTGCGTCGCGGCGTCGGGGCAGGGCGCCTGGCCTGGTGCCGCGAGGCTGCGGGGGTATTGGAGCTTGCGGCCGGTGATGCCTGGCGACTCGGACTATGGAAGGGCTGTCGGGTGCTCTTTATCGATCAGGAGCACCGTGCATGAATATGACTCACAAGTGGTGGCTGGCTGCGGCATTGATGTGTGTGAGTGCGGTGAGTGTGCAAAGGGCGAGGGCTCAGGAATTGGAAGCGGTGGGCGGGGCGTCGTCGATTGCGCCTGCCGCAACGACCTCGTCTGCGCTTTCGTCGAGGTCTGCCTCATCTTCACAGACGTCATCCCCACTGCCGATGACCCGTCCCTTCGATCCCATGACGATTACCCGCTTGGCCGACGAAGCCGAGCGTGCCTATCAGGCGCGCGACATCGATCAGGCCTTGCAGGGGTTTCGAACCGTTGTCGAGCTCGATCCTGTGAATGTGCAGGCCTGGCTGCGCCTGGGCAATCTGCATCAGCAGGCCGCACGCGTCGATGAAGCGCTGTCGGCCTATCAGACAGCGATTGCGATTACGCCCCAAGGCCCGCCCCAGCGTGAGGCCCGCGGCAAGGCCTTGCTCAATGTGGCGCTGCTGAACGTCGCGCGTGCCAGTCGTGCCATCGATGAGCTTGATGCGATGGGCTTGGGCGGCGTCAAGCCTGCACGCGACGACACCGCGCTTCAGGTGGGCGCCCAGCGGCATCGTGCCTATCGCAGTGCGAAGCAGTCATTTGATGTGGAGGCGCCGCCCGCCTTTGAGCCCTACACCGTTGATCGATGGATCGCCCGACCGCCGCGGACCACGGTTCGTCGGGAGCTTGCGCGCCCGGGGGTGGTTGATCCGATTACCGAGTCACCGTTGCCGCCGATGCCGTCGGTGCAGACCCTGCGAGGGATGCCTGCCCCGCCAGCCGCAGTCTCCAAATGAAGCCCGCCGTGAGATCAAGCGCGCGCAGTCGCGGCATCTCAATGGTCGAGTCGTTGATCGCACTCCCACTGCTCTTCATCGTGGGCTTGGGCGCTGTGCAATTTGCACTCGTCATGCACGCGCGCCAGGCCCTCAACTTTGCGCTGATCGAGGCAGCGCGCGCAGGCAGTGTCGGCCATGCTGAGGCAAACGCAATTCAATCGGGTTTGTCGCGCGGGCTGGTGCCCTGGCTCTACGGCGCGAATGATCTCGGTGAGTACGCCCTCAATCTGGCGCGCGCAGCAGTGCACATCCGGCAGGGCGAGGCGATCGGCTGGATGCACCTTGCGCAACTCTCGCCCACCAGCGCGTCCTTCGACGATTGGGCCGAACCCGCGCGCGATGCCAACGGTGGCTTGATGGCCGATATTCGAGAAATCCCGAATGACAACCTGGTCGCGCGAGCCGAAGCCAGTGGCGCGCCGGTGGTCGGTGCCGCGTCAGGCCAGACCCTGGCGGATGCGAACCTGCTGAGATTGCGGCTCGACTATGGCGTACCGCTGGTGGTGCCGGTCGTGGGGCGCCTGATCTCTTCAGCGGTGAGGGTCTGGAATGGATGCGAGATCGGGGCGCCTAAACGGATTGGCCTCATCAGGCTGGATGCGCCACAGGTCAACCTGGGGCCACGACCCTTTCCGTGTGCGATGTATGGCAGCGGCATTGCGACGGCAGCAGGTGTTGCGGCCGAGACCCCTCGACTGCCGATGAGTCTTGTTGCGACGGTCAGGATGCAGTCGCCGGCAAGACAGGGCGGGGAGGGTGGAATCAGTGAGTCGGGTGATGGGGGTGAGCCGATTCCTGATATCGGGCTGTCGCAGCCCGGCCCATCTCAAGCTTCTTCTCAATCTCCGCTATCCGAACCGCCTGCTGCGCGCCTCTCAGACCTGCCGGCCAGTCAATCCAGTGGCTCAATGACCAGCGAGTCGGCCGCGCCCAATACCTCGAGCACCTCGAGCAAACCGGCAACTGAGCGGGGTCTGCTTCAGACCCTCTCGAATGCCGAGTCGACGAATGATCCGGCTGTCTGCAGCATTCCGGACACT
>CAIKZV010000286.1 GCA_903831925.1 uncultured Burkholderiales bacterium | reverse complement strand
GGCGGTGCGGGGCGACAACCCCGAGGTGACCGCGGCTCGCGCGGCGCGCATACCGGTCGTGCCCCGGGCGCTGATGCTCGCCGAGCTGATGAAACTCAAGCAGGGCGTCGCGATTGCCGGCACCCACGGCAAGACCACCACCACCAGCCTGGTCGCCTCGATCCTGGCCGCCGGTGGCCTGGACCCGACCTTCGTGATCGGCGGGCGCCTGAACAGTGCCGGCGCCAATGCCCGGCTTGGGTCGGGTGACTACATCGTGGTCGAGGCCGACGAATCGGATGCCTCCTTCCTCAACCTGTCGCCCACGATCGCGGTGATCACCAATATCGACGCCGATCACATGGAGACCTACGGCCACGACTTCGCTCGGCTGCGTCAGGCCTTCGTCGAGTTCACCCAGCGTCTGCCTTTCTATGGCGCGGCGGTGCTGTGCGTCGATGATCCGCATGTGCGCGAGATCATGCCCTTTGTCTCGAAGCCGGTGATCACCTACGGCATGTCCGAGCAGGCGCAGTTTCGTGCGCTCGATCCGACGCCTGATGACGGTCGCATGCGCTTTTCGCTGCAGCGCGCCGATGACGACGGCAAGCCGCCTTTGCCGGTCGTGCTCAATCTGCCGGGTCTGCACAATGTGCAAAATGCACTCGCCGCGATCGCCGTGGCCGACGAGCTTGGTGTGTCGGATGCCGCCATCGTCAAGGCACTTGCCGAATTCAAGGGCGTGGGCAGGCGATTTCAGCGCTGGGGCGAGTTCCCGGTGCCGCCAGCGCAAGGCGGCGGTCGCTTCACCGTGGTCGACGACTACGGTCATCACCCGGCTGAGATGGCCGCCACGATTGCCGCCGCGCGCGGCGCCTTCGCCGGTCGCCGCCTGGTGCTGGCCTTCCAGCCGCATCGCTATACCCGTACCCGCGATCTGTTCGAGGACTTCGCGCGCGTGCTCTCGGGCGCCGATGCGCTGCTGTTGGCCGAGGTCTATGCCGCCGGCGAAGCGCCGATCGTGGCCGCCGACGGCCGGGCACTGGCCCGCGCGGTGCGCATCGCCGGCAAGGTCGAGCCGCTCTTTGTCGAGGACATCACCGCAATGCCGGCGACCCTGCTCGATACCGTGCGGGACGGCGATGTGGTGATCACCATGGGCGCCGGCTCGATTGGTGGCGTGGCGGCCCGCATCAAGGAGCTGACCGATGTCTGAGTTCGGCAAGGTGGCGGTGCTGATGGGCGGGCAGTCGGCCGAACGCGAGGTCTCGCTGATGTCGGGCACCGGCGTGCTTGCCGCGCTGCGCGCAAAGGGGATCGACGCGCATGCTTTCGATCCTTCCCTGCAACCGTTCGGCGATCTGCAGAAAGAAAATTTTTCGAGTGCTTTCATTGCGCTGCATGGCCGCTATGGCGAAGACGGCACGGTGCAGGGTGCGCTCGAGCTGCTCGGCATTCCCTATACCGGCTCGGGCGTAATGGCCTCGGCCGTGGCCATGGACAAGATCTTCACCAAGCGGATCTGGGTGACTCACTCGCTGCAGACGCCCGGCTTTGCCCTGGCCCGCGAGCCGGGTGACGTGCTCGATGCCGCACGCCGCTTCGGTCTGCCGCTGGCGGTCAAGCCCTCGCGAGAAGGATCGACCATCGGTTTTACCAAAGTGGTGTCCGAAGACCAGTGCACCGCCGCTTTCGATATTGCCCGCCGGCATGACGATGCCGTGCTGTGCGAGCAGTTCATCGACGGGCGCGAACTCACCGTGGCGATCCTGGGCACCGGTGCCGGTGCACGTGCCCTGCCGATCATCGAGATCATCGCCCCGGCCGGCAATTACGATTATCAGAACAAGTATTTCCGCGACGACACCCGCTACGAGTGCCCGGCCCGCCTGTCCGAGACCTTGTCCGCCCGCATCCGGGCGCTGGCGCTCGAGGCCTTTCTGACGCTCGATTGCGAAGGCTGGGCGCGCGTCGATGTGATGCTGCGAAAAGCCGACGACGAGCCCTTCCTGCTCGAGATCAACACCTCGCCCGGCATGACCGGCCATTCGCTGGTGCCGATGGCGGCCAAGGCCGAGGGCATCTCCTACGAAGAGCTGTGCGTGATGGTGCTGTCGAGCGCACGGCTCAAGACCGGGGGCGCGCGATGAATCCCTGGCACGACGTGCGCCTGCTCAATGCCACAGCCAATGCGCTGATGGCCGTGGCGGTGTGCACCGTGCTCAGCGCCGGCTGCTGGTGGCTCGCGCAGCGTCCGGCCTTTGCCCTGCAGGTCGTGCGCGTCGAGCCGATCTCGACCCTGCAGCCGCTCACGCACATCACGGCGCCGCTGCTGCGCTTGGCCGCCTCCAGTCCGATCCGAGGCACGTTCTTTACCGTCGACCTCGAGGCGGTGCGCGAATCTTTCGAGACCGTGCCCTGGGTGCGACGCGCCGAGGTGCGCCGCATCTGGCCGAACACCCTGCTGGTCGGCATCGAGGAGCATCGACCGCTGGCCGTCTGGAGCGACGGCAGGCTGGTCAACCGCGAAGGCGAACTCTTTGTCGCCAACCCCGAGGAGGTCGATACCGACCAGGCACTGGTCGAGTTCTCCGGGCCGCCTGGCAGCGAAGCCGACATGACCCGACGCTGGCGCGAACTGAGCGAGCAGGTCGCCCCGTTGAATCTCACCATCGATTCGCTGACCCTGTCGCCGCGCCATGCCTGGACCGCCCGATTCGAGAACGGTCTGACCCTGGTGCTCGGGCGTGAACAGGATGTCTCGATTGCCAGTCGCGTCGATCGATGGGTCTCGGTGTATTCCCTGGCGCAGGCCCGGCTCAGCCGCGATGCGGTGAGTGTCGACCTGCGCTATCCCAACGGATTTGTCGTGCGCGCCCCGGGTGCGCTCGATCAGACCCCACGCAAACCGGCGGCAATGCGCGCTGTCAGCGCTCCGCAAGGGGCAACGCCGCGGCCGACTGCCGTGACGCTCAAACCTTCCACCGCCAGGCGCACACCATGACACGAGAAACAAAGGACCTGATCGTCGGGCTTGATATCGGCACTTCGAAGGTGGTCGCCGTGGTCGCAGAAATGCAGCCCGACGGCCGCTACGAGGTGGTCGGTCTGGGCCAGCACGAATCGCGTGGCCTCAAAAAAGGCGTGGTG
>CAIKZV010000285.1 GCA_903831925.1 uncultured Burkholderiales bacterium | reverse complement strand
GGCTGCCCGGATGGCAGTCGTTCGCAGCCTGGCTTGGCCAGGCAAACTTTCGGAGCCTCAACCATGAACCGATCACTGATGATCGCCCTAGTCGTCTCGCTGCTTCTGTCTGCCTGCGCCGCAGGATCGGGGGGCGACTTCCAGGGTTACAACAACATGCCTTCCAGTCAGCCGATGATGCCAGGCGCCTGAGGACTCGAGTGTCGGGCGGCCCTGTCAGGCTGCTTGGCGCTCGTCAGCCCGCGACCGGTTTTCGAACTCCTGCAGCCGGTTGCCCAGGGTTTCGAAGACCTGAATCCACTGGTCGAACGCCGTGACAGCGATGTCGTCCGCAGGTGAGGCAGGCCGCTGAGACTGACTGAGGCAAATCGAGATGAGCGCGGGATCGGTTCCAGTGGCAAGCATCAGTGCAGCGGTGGTGCGTCGCAGGTCAAGCGGCGTCCAGGCGCCACCCGAAAGCAGCAGCGTCTGTGTCGCGCTTGAACGGCCGCGGATCTGGGTTCCCCGCTGCCGATCCCGGATCTGCTTGCCAAGTGCTTTGGCCGACAGGGCTTCACTCGGCGTTCGTCCCGGGAAGACCCACTGCTCGGATCGCTTCGACCTGATACCTGGCTCCAGTTGTCGTATGGCGAAGGCAGACAAAGGCAGGGTGTGCTCACGTCCGCTGTGACTGAATTCGGCCGGGATCGTCCAGGTCCGGCGGTACAGATCAATATCGTTCCAACGCGCCTGCACGAGTTCGCCGACGCGCACGCCGGTCGCCAGCAGCAGCCATACCGCTTGTCGAACATGCGGGGCGAGCCGGCCGGCATCCATCCTGATGGCGAGCTCGGCGACTTCGTCTGCACTCAGCGTGCGGCTGCGCTCCTGTGCAGCACCGCCGAAATCCGATTTGTGCAAGCTCGTGGTCGGATCGCTATCAATGATGCTGGCCTGCAGACCCCATCTGAACATCTGGCGAAGGTCAGCCAGGACGCAGCCGGCCTGACGTGGCGCGCCGCGTTCAACAATGCGCTCGAGCATCGCTGACACCTCGGTTGAGGTGATGCTGGAAGCGGGCAATCCGCCAATATGCGGCATGACATCCTTGAGCAGGCTGCGACGAACCGATTCGCCTGCGTCCTTGCGATCCCCAAGTGCGTCACGGTGCCAGCCATCGAAGAGTTCGGAGACCGTCATCGACGCACCCTCGCGGACGGCAATCCGGGTACTCGCGGTTTTCGGTGACTGTTTGAGGGCGATCGCGACAGGCGCGGGGGCACGGCGAAGCTGATCGGCAGTCCGCCGGATATCCGCCAGACTTCGGTCAGGCCATGTTCCGAGCTTTTGCTCGCGCTGGCGTCCGGCGGCACCCAGTCTCATTGTGAAATCGACCACGACGCGCCGGGTGGGGCGTGCTTCGATTCGGACCCAGCCCTTCAGGCCGTCGACATCGCTCAGGCAACGCCCGATATCCGACTCGGTGAGGTGATCCAGTTCGACATTCGACAACATCTGCGGTCTCCGAAAAACACCGTGCGATTGATCGCTGCGATGTTGCCCGGCTTGACTGTGGGAGGGGAGCTTGGCCGTTCGGGTTGCAGCCTGAGGCGCCGAACGGCATCTGCGCGTCGGTCGGGGACGACACTTCACCTATCATCCGAAGCCATGATGCGAGTCTTGCTTGCCGGCGGCGGCCATACGCATCTGATCGCCGGGCCCTTGCTGGCTCGGCGTGTCGGCGACGCGGCGCACATCACGTTGTTGGCGTCTTCCGAGAAGCTTCTCTATTCCGGGATGATGCCGGGGTGGCTGGCGGGCCAGTACGACTTTGCTGATTGCGCCATCGATCTCGAGAGAGTGGCTCGCGCCAACGGTCTGAAGTGGTCGATGGCCACGCTGGTCGACATCGATTTCGAGGCCCGCCAGGCGATCGATGCGCAAGGCGTGCGGCATGACTACGACCTGCTGTCGCTGAATGTCGGATCAGCAAACCAGCCGGGTCTGCGGGCAGCCGCCAGCAGCGTGGTCACGCTGATGGCAAAGCCGTTCGCCGAATTTGTCGATGCCTGGCGTTGCTGGCTCGATCATGCGCCGTCTCGACCTCGCTGCTTTGTGGTGGGCGGTGGCGCCGCCGGTTTCGAGCTGGCGTGTGCGCTGGCACGCTTGCGTTCAAGCGACGGCGCGATGGCCGGCGCATCGGTGAGTCTGGTCACAGCAGACAGCCGATTACTGGCGCGTCAGTCCTGGCTGGCGGGCAGGCTCGCCGAAGAATCCCTGCATCGCAAGGGCGTGCGGATCTGTCACGCGTCGCGTTACGTCGGCGTTGCCGGTGATCAGATTCGGCTGATGCACCAGCGCGACGGCGAGGTTTCGCTGGGCGCCGACCTGGTGCTGATCGCGACCGGCGCCCATCCACCCGATTGGTTGCGGGTCTGCGCAGCCGGGCAGGGGATTCGCGTGGGCGACGATGGCGGGATCGCGGTCGATGCCGGGATGCGGTCGCTCAGCGATGACCG
>CAIKZV010000284.1 GCA_903831925.1 uncultured Burkholderiales bacterium | reverse complement strand
CGCCTGGTACTTCGGCGAGGGCGCCGACCTGGTGCAGATGATGTCGCTGTCGATTCTGCGCCGAGGGTTGGCCCATCAGTCGGTGCTCGGATCGATCGCGCCGCGCACAGCGCTGGCCTTCACCCGCATGGTGGTCGACGGGCAGATCGCCGAGCATCCCTTCGGCTCGGCGCTGCGCCCGATGATCGGCAGCATCTGGTTTGGCGCGACACGGCCGGTCTGCGAATACCTGGTGAAGCTTGGCCGCGATCCGTCGGTGCGCAATTATTTCAGCCAGCTGCATGTGGTCGATGAGACGCTATTTCCGACCCTGCTCGCGAACTCGCCCTTTCGCATCGGCGCCTCGAATCACACCATCAGTCCCTTCGATATGAACGGCCATCCGCGTCGAATCGAGGCGCAGGACTTCGATGCGCTGCGCGGTACGGGCCGGTTTTTTGCTCGCAAGTTTTCTGACGATCCCACTGACCCGGTTCGACGCCGTGCACTGGCACTGGCAAGGACCGAGCCAATTCTGGTCGGAGGAAGCCATGTCGATTCAGGACTGCCGCCTGCTTGAGATTCCACGCTTTGCCGATGAACGCGGCAGTCTGAGCGTGGTCGAGTCCAAGCACCAGATCCCCTTCGAGATCCGGCGCCTCTATTACCTGTACGACATCCCGGCCGGGCAGGTGCGCGCGGCGCACGGCCACAAGCGGCTTCAGCAGCTGGTGGTGGCGGTCTCGGGCAGCTTCGACATCTGCATCGACGATGGCTATGCGCGCCGGATGATACGGCTGGACCGGCCCGATCGTGGCCTGTATATCGCGCCGGGCATGTGGCGCGAGCTCAATGGTTTTTCGGGGGGTGCGGTATGTGTGGTTTTGGCTTCGGAGCTGTATGACGAACAGGACTACCTGCGCGACTACGACCAGTTCCTGGCGTATGCGCGGGCGCACTGATGAGCTCACCGATTGCCTTTCTGGATGTGCTGGCGGCCTACGCTGAATTGCGGGGGCAGATCGATGCCGCGGTCGCGCGGGTGCTTCAGTCGGGCTGCTACATCGGCGGCGAGGAGGTCGAGCGCTTCGAGCGCGACTGGGCCGCGTACTGTGAGGCCGGGCAGGCCATCGGCGTGGGCAATGGTCTGGACGCCCTGCGACTTGTGCTGCTTGCGCTTGATATCGGGCCGGGCGACGAGGTGATCGTGCCCTCGAATACCTTCATTGCCACCTGGCTTGCGGTGGCTCAGGTCGGCGCGCGTGCCGTGCCGGTCGAGCCTGATCCGGCAAGCTTCAATCTCGATGCCACACGCATCGAGGCGGCGATCACGCCCCGCACCCGCGCGATCATGCCGGTTCATCTCTATGGCCAGCCGGCTGACCTCGATCCGATCCTGGCGATCGCTCGTCGACATGGACTGCGGGTGATCGAAGACGCTGCGCAGGCGCATGGTGCGCGCTACCGGGGACGTCGCATCGGCGCGCATGGCGATGCGGTGGCATGGAGTTTTTATCCCGGCAAGAATCTCGGAGCGATGGGCGATGGCGGCGCCATCACCACCGACGATGCACAACTTGCCGAGCGGCTGCGCAAATTGCGCAATTACGGCTCGAGCACGCGTTATGTGCACGAGATGGCCGGGGTGAATTCCCGCCTCGATCCGATTCAGGCTGCGGTGCTGTCGGTCAAACTCGCGCATCTCGATGAGTGGAATGCGCGTCGATCGCTGATTGCCGCGCGATATCTGAAGGGGCTCGCCGATTCAGCGCTGATCGTGCCGCAGGTGCCGCTCTGGGCAGAGCCGGTCTGGCATCTGTTCGTCGTCAGGCATCCCGGCCGCGATGCCTTGCGCGATCGTCTCGCCGATGCCGGCATCGGCACGCTGATCCACTATCCGACGCCACCGCATCGGCAGGGCGCGTTTGCATCGATGGCGAGTCTGTCGCTGCCGATCAGCGAGCGCTTGCATAGCGAAGTGCTGAGCTTGCCGATGGGGCCGCATCTGGGTATCGAGGCGGCCGATCGGGTAATCGAGGCGATCGGTCTGCTGATGTCGCGCTGAGCAAGGGCCTGCCCTCGCCGACATCGGGTCAGCGCAGGTCCGCGCGCAGCTCGGTTCGCCGATCAGGGCCCGTCCAGCGGCACGCCCTGACTCTGGATCCAGCCGAAATGGTTGGCCACCAGCAGAAAAACAAACAGACACACCGACAATGCCACCCGGACGGTGAGCGCGCGAACGGTGTTTCGCGATTGGCCTTTGTCGCGCATCATGAAAAAGAGCGCCGACATCAGGCTGGCGATGATGGCTACGAATGCAATAACGATGATGATCTTCATGAAAACCAGTATCGCATGGGCACCTGGGCTGCCCGGGTTCACACGCCGCAGGCTTGTATGCGCGCATCGGTGATCCCCACCCTGGCCGCGGTGGCGGTCGTCGCGCTGACGGTGTCGCTGGGCAACTGGCAACTGAGGCGTGCCGATGAAAAGGCGCAGCTCCAGTTGCAGCGCGACCAGGCGCTGGCGCGCGCTCCCTTGCCGATCGGCACCGGGCTGCTCGATGCGGCAGCCACCGACGGTCAGCGGGTCGCGCTCGAGGGTCGTTTCGATGCGCCGCACACCGTCTTTCTGGACAATCGGACGCGCCAGGGTGTCGCGGGTTTTCATGTGCTCACGCCGATGCGCATCGGCGCCGATCCAGACAGCGGCGAATCGGTGCGCTATGTGCTGGTGCTGCGCGGCTGGATCGCCCGCGACATCGCCGAGCGCTCCCGGCTGCCGCCGCTGCGAACGCCGGCCGGAATTCAGCAGATCGAAGGCCTGGCGATTGTCGATCTGCCGCAGCCGATCGTTCTGGGCGCAAGCGAAGCCCATGGCTCGGGCGCCGATCCGACCGCCGGTGACCCCGCTGCCCGCGGCGATGGGTCATCCCGGATCTGGCAGCACCTGTCGATGAGCGACTATGCCCGCTGGTCGGGCCTGCCGATGCAGCCGGTGCTGGTGCGTCAGACCTCCGAGCTCGATGACGGACTGGCCCGCGACTGGGTGCAGCCGGCGGCGGGCGTCGATCGCCATCATGGCTATGCGGTCCAGTGGTATGCGATGGCTGCGGTCACGGTGGGCTTGTGGCTGTGGCTGACCCTGCGGACGCGGAGACGTCTGCGGGGATGATGAAGCGCCTTGCCGCCGGGCATCCGGACATCGCCTGCGGCGTCATCCGTCGCTGCCACCACTGGCCCTGCAGCGCGTCGATCGCGCCGGGAATGTAGTTGCGCGCCAGCCAGCCCTCGATTGCCAGCGACTGCGCCGGATAGCGGGCGGCAAGGTCGCGCCGCTCGGCGCCATCGACATACACCAGATCGGGACGCGCGGCCTCGAGCTCTTCCGGCAGGCGCCTGATCTGCGAGGGCAGGAAGGCGCCGAACCACAGGCCGTGCGTGGCGATCGCCTGACGCAGCCCGGTTTCGCGTTCGACGCCGGCCTGATCGCCGATCGCATAGATCGTCCCGCAGGGCGTGAGGCTCGCCGCCACGACGCTGTGCGCGGTCTCGAGCGCGTCACGCTCGATCGCGGGTCGCGGCCAGTCGGATGAGCGGCTGGCCGCCTGCAGGAAGCGCGCACCGTGCAGGACCATCATGCCGATGGCCAGGAGGCTCACCAGTTGTCCGGCGCGCGGCCAGGCCCTCGTGCGACTGCCCCTTTCCCTGACACTGTCTGCGCCTCGGTTCATGCTGCCGTCCATGCCGAGGGCCGCCATCAGGCCGATCGGCCAGACCACCAGATCCATGTGCGTGTCCCACCACGAGAAGCGCTGCATCAGGATCATCGCCAGTCCGCTGAACAGCCAGGCGATGCACATCATTGCGACCAGGCTTGCGACGCTTGGTCGGCGCGCGCTGTTTCCTTCGCCTCCTCCTTCGCTCAAGCCCTCTTCCAATGCCTCATCCAAGTCCTCACCTGCCCGGGCCCGCCACGCAAAGAGCGTGGCCGCCGGCAGCAGCAAACCGCAGGTCACCGCCAGCCAGCGCAAGGCGGCGACCAGCATCGCCGGCTGTTGCATCGGCACCTCGACCAGCGCCCGCTGCGGATAGCGCAGCATCGTCCAGACGAACTCGGGGACGACCTGATGGCGGCTCACCCACATCGCGATCGGCAGCCCGACCAGCGCGATTCCCCCGATGCCCAGACCCACCGCGAACAACCCGGTGCGCACCGACAGCTCGCCCCGCAGCATCCGCCAACCCAGGCCCACCGCACACAGCGACAGCGCAACCGGCACCAGCACCGGCTTGAAGGCGGCCACCAGCCCGACCAGCAGACCGGCGCCAATCCAGCGGGCCGATCGGGCGGCGGCTGAGGTCGCCTCGAGCACCATCAGGAGCATCAGGATGGCCAGCACTGTCGGCAGCAGCGACTCGACCTGAGCCGGGCGCTCGGCATCCAGGCGCAGCAGTGCGAGTCCGACCGTCAGGGCCGGTGCCAGCATCCAGACCATTCGGCCAGGGGCCACGACCCGGCACAGCGCGGCGATCGCCCCTGCACCCAGCCCCAGCCAGAGCGCAAAGGCCAGACGCACCGCGCCCCAGCCCTCGCCGAAGAGTGCTGCCGCACCAACATAGAAGGCGAAGATGCCGGGGGGCTTGTTGTCCCAGAGGTCGGCATAGAGCGTGGCGCCTTCGCGCATCGCCCGGGCGTAATAGACAAAGAGGGCCTGATCGTTGCCCGGCCCGATCGGCCACAGCGCCAGCAGCGCGAGCAGGCTTGCCGCGACTGCAACTGCACAGGCTGCACGCCAGTCGGCCGGGCTCAGTTTTCGGCTGAGGCTGGGGTTCATCCGCTGCGCCGGCCCCAGGTGTAGAAGGACGAGGTCGCGAAGTTCCAGACCGCGGCGACCACGATGCCGATCAGCGCGGCCGGCACCCATCCCTGGTCGCGACTGAACAGGAACTGCGCCACGCCCACGTTGGCGACCGCGCCCACGCTGCACACCAGCATGAAGCTCGCCAGTCCGCGCAGCAGTCGCGCGCCGCGCAGTCGCTGGTCGCGATAGGTCAGCAGGTTGTTGACGAAAAAGTTGAAGACCATCGCCACGCCCGCCGCGATCGCCTGCCCGAGCTGAAAGCTGGTCAACCCGGGTTTGAAGAGCAGGGCGAGCACGCTCATGTGGACGACCACGCCGGCGCTGCCGATCAGCCCGAAAGACACGAAGCGCGCCGGTATCCAGCGGCCGATCAGCTTGTCGATCAGCAGCATGCCGTAGTCCCAGGCGACATGGCTGTCGAGCTTGCTCTGGCCTGCATGGCGAGCCCGAAACGCATAGGGCAGCTCGACGAATCGCAGCGGCTGCGTCCCCGAGGCAAAGAGATCGACCAGGATCTTGAAGCCGAGCGCCGACAGGCTGTGCACCCGCGCCATGAAGGCCTCGCGCCGGATCATGAAAAAGCCGCTCATCGGGTCCTTGAGCGCCGCCGGCACGACCGCATGACTGACGCGGGTGGCCAGCCGGCTGATCGTGGCGCGCTGCTCATCCCACTCGCCGATCTGGCCGCCATCGACATAGCGGCTGCCGATGGCGATGTCGAGGTCACCCTGGCGCAGGGCCTGCAGCATCGCGGGCAGCAGGCGCTCGTCGTGCTGCAGATCGGCATCCATCACCGCGACATAGGGTGCGCTGGTCGCCAGCACGCCCTCGACGCAGGCTGACGACAGGCCGCGTCGACCGATGCGCTGGATGACCCGGATGCGGGCATCGTGCTGCGCGAGCCGGCGGACCGCCTCGGCGGTGTCGTCGGGCGAGTCGTCGTCGACATAGACCAGCTCCCAGGCGATGCCGCGCAGCGCCTCGCCCAATCGCCGGGTCAGTTCGGCGACATTGCCCGACTCGTTGAAGGTCGGCACCACGATCGACAGCTCGCGGGCGAGGACCGCACGGTCTGCATCGGCAGCAAGACCAACAGCGATCGCGACAGCGCTGACGCCATCAACGATGCTCGCGGTATCGGCCGTCGCGGGATCGACCTTCATGGTGGTTGCCGGCCAGTCGGTCGGCGTTGAAGCGAGTTCGGCGGTCTGTAGGGGTGTCATTGGCGCCTTGCCCTGCCAGGTGAGCGGGTGTGACCGATCATGGCAGGGGCGTTGCCGGTGCTGACGAGGCATTGCCGGTGCGGGTCTTTCTCCGACCGCAGACCGCGGCATTCCCTGATCGGGGTGCGGTGCGCTGGCTGCGCTGG
>CAIKZV010000283.1 GCA_903831925.1 uncultured Burkholderiales bacterium | reverse complement strand
TGGGTGCCGGGCTGGATGCGTTCGATGGATTCGGCCGCCCATGCCTTTTCGAAAAACGAAGAGCGGCTGCGCAAGCTGTCAGCCAAGCCCTCCGAAATCGTGCAGCGCCAGCTTCGCGTGACGCCCTACCCGCATGAAGACGCCGCCTGGATCATCCGCAATGCGGGCGAGTCGGTCTGCCTGTTTTCCTCCGACTATCCGCATGTCGAGGGCGGACGCAACCCGCTCAAGCGCTTCGACGAGTCGCTGTCGGGCTGCACGCCCGATGAGGTCAGGCGCTTTTATACCGACAATTTCATCGACATGATGGGCGAAGGACTGGCGCCGGCGCTGCGTTATCCGGCGCATCTGAAGGCGGCTTAGGAGATCGGGCTCAGGAAGGGCTGATCAGGAAGCGGGTTTGAGATTGCGCCCGAAGAGCGAAAACAGCCTCACCCAATGACGCTCGGCGCTCGGCTTGTCGTAGATGCCCTCACGCTGCGGAAACGCAAAGCCGTGGTGCGCGCCGGGATACCACTCGAGGCGGTAGGGTGTGCCGGCCTTTTTGAGCGCCGCCTCGAGGGTCTCGATGTCAGCCTTGGGCGCCCATTTGTCGATCTCGGCGCAGGCGAAGTAACTGTCGCATTTGACCTTCTCGACCAGGCGATGCGGTGAGTCGGGGCGCTCGTTGACCATGTTCGCACCATAGATCGAGGCGATGCAGGCGATTCGGGGATAGGCCGCCGCCACACCCACCACGAAGGGTCCGCTCATGCAGTAGCCAACCGCACCGATGCGCGAGGCATCAGCCGCCGGCAGCGCATCAACATAATCAAAGAGGGCCTGCGTATCGCTCACGATCATCGCAATCGAGAGCGTGCCCATCAATTCAAACATGTGTTTCATGCCCGGTTCATCGCGAACCAGGGTGAATTCGCGGGTGGCGCGATAGTAGAGGTTGGGCAGGACCACGCAATAGCCGACCGCTGCAATGCGACGGGCCATGTCGTGGAGCTCTTCGCGCTTGCCGGGGGCGTCCATGTAAAACAGCACGACCGGATGCGGGCCGCCTTCGTCGGGATAGACAACGAAGGTGTTCATCGCGCCATCGGGTGTTGCGATATCAAGGTGATGTTCGATCATGTGAGGTCTCCTGGTTGGTGCTTGTTTGCGGGGAAAAGTACACTGCTCAGTGCGCTGCTCAGTACACTGCTCAAGTTCGACCATAACAAATCAGGAGACCCGCATGACCCAGAGCCAGATTGACACCGGCACATCCGACCTGCTCGCAAGCCTCGACGCCGGCGTGCTGACCCTCACGCTCAACCGCCCCGATGCCCGCAATGCGATGTCTCGCGCAATGACCCAGGCGCTGGCCGAGCAGCTCGCGGCGGCCGAACTCGACCCGGCGGTCCGCTGCATCGTTTTGACCGGCGCAGGCAAAGGCTTTTGCGCCGGCGGCGACGTCAAGGGCATGGCTGCCAGCGGCGACGGCACCGTCGGCAACAACACCATCGATGGCGCAATCCATCGCCAGCGCATCAATCAGCGTGCCACCGCCGGCAAGCTCTTCAAGATGCCCAAACCCACGATCGCCGCGCTGCCCGGCCCGGCTGCGGGGGCGGGCCTGTCTCTGGCGATGGCCTGCGACCTGCGGATCATGTCGAGCACCGCGATCATGACCACCGCCTTTGCCAAGGTGGGGTTCTCGGGCGATTACGGCGGCACCTACTTCATGACGCAGCTGGTGGGTGCGGCCAAAGCGCGCGAACTCTACTTTTTGTCGGATCGCGTGAGCGCCGAAGAGGCCCTGCGCATCGGTCTGGCCAATTGGGTCTGCGAGCCCGATCAGCTCGCTGCCAAGACCCGCGAAATCGCGCTGCGACTGGCGACCGGCGCCACAGTGGCCTATCGCTACATGAAAGAAAACCTCAACCGCGCCATGAATGGCGAGGTGGATGACTGCCTCGATCTGGAGGCGACCCATCATGTCCATTGCGGACAGACGCAGGACCATCGCGATGCCACCAAGGCCTTCGTCGAAAAGCGCGAACCGGTCTTTCACGGCCGATAACACCGCATCCGTCAATCCCCGTTGCTCACCGTCATGACGCCTTCGACCCGCAATGAAGCCCTGGCGCTGCTGACCGCGCCAGGTCAGCCCTTCGAACTGCAGACCCTGCCGATCAATGGCCGGCCGCTGCGCATCTTCACCAACGCGCCGACTTCGCTGCGCGAGCTGTATCTCCAAACTGCCAGCGATCTGCCCTTTCTGATCTTTGAGGAAGAGCGATCGAGCTTTCGCGAGGCCTGGCAGGCTGCATCGCGCATTGCGCATGTGCTGGCCCACGGCTACGGCGTGAGCAAAGGCGATCGGGTTGCGATTGCGATGCGCAACTATCCCGAGTGGATCCTGGCCTTTACCGCCGCGACCTCGCTTGGCGCGATCGCGGTCGCGATGAACGCCTGGTGGCAGCCCGATGAAATGGCCTATGGCCTGACCGACAGCGGCGCAAAAGTGCTGCTTGCCGATCAGGAGCGCCTCGATCGATTCGCGCAGTGCGAGCCGGGCATCGCCACCAAGGCGATTGCCGTGCGGCCCACCCGCGCGAACCCGGGCATTGCGGTGCTCAGCGATCTGACCGCTGCCGTGGGCGAGGTGCCAATGCCGCAGGTCGACATTGCGCCGGATGACGACGCCACCATTCTCTACACCTCCGGCTCGACCGGGCATCCCAAGGGCGTGGTCTCGACCCATCGCAATGTGCTGTCGGCACTGCTGTCGTGGGAGCTCGACGGACAGGCTGCGGTGCTGCAAAGCGGCATCGAGCCGGTGCCACCGGCCACACAGCCCGGCACATTGATGGCCGTGCCGCTCTTTCATGCAACCGGATCGCATGCCGCTTATCTCAGCTCCTATCGCAGCCAGCGCAAGGTGGTCTGCATGTACAAGTGGGACCCTCAAGCGGCCGCCGCCCTCATCGAGCGTGAGCGAATCACCTCGGTGGTCGGCCCGGCAGCAGTCACCGGCGACCTGGTCAGAGAAGCCCAACGCACCGGCCACGACCTGAGCTCGCTGCTCGCAGTCGGCGGAGGCGGCGCGCCGCGCGCACCCGAACAGGTCAAGCAGATCGAAGCGGTGTTCAAGAAGGCGCTGCCGGCCACCGGCTGGGGCATGACCGAGACCAATGCGATCGGCACCGGCATCGGCGGGCTCGACTACCTCGAGCATCCGGCCAGCTCGGGTCGCTGCTCGGCAGTGATGGAGCTCAAGGTGGTCGATGACGATGGCCGCGCCCTGCCCGCCGGTGAGCGCGGCGAGCTGCTGGTGCGCGGCACCGCGCTCTTTCGCGAGTACTGGAATCGGCCCGAGGTCAACGCCAGGATCTTCGAAGACGGCTGGTTTCGAACCGGTGATGTGGCCTACCTCGATCAGGAGGGCTATCTCTACATCGTCGATCGCATCAAGGACCTGATCATCCGGGGCGGCGAGAACATTGGTTGCGGTCAGGTCGAAGCCGCGCTGGTGATGCATCCGGACGTCCATGAAGCGGCGGTCTATGCGATGCCGGATGAGCGTCTGGGCGAGGAAGTCGGCGCGACCCTCTATGCAAGGCCGGGGCTTGATATCGCCGATTTGCGCAACTTCCTGCTGCAGCACCTGGCGAAGTTCGAGGTGCCGCGCTATATCCGCCTGGCCGATGCCCCGCTGCCCAGAATCGCTTCCGGCAAGATCCTCAAGCGACAGCTGCGCGATGAGGCGATTGCCTCGCCCGGCAGCCACCATGACGCGCAAGCTCAGGCCTGACGACCTCAACCACGACCGCCCTCACGAACTCACCCGTACGCGATTGATCGATGACCACTGCCACCCCTGTTTCCTCCGCAAGCGCCGGCGACCAGCCACCGGGCTACAACATCCCCTCGGTCGAGGCCTGGATCGCGCGCAACGTGGAGGGGCTCACCCCGCCGCTGAGCTGGACACGCCTGACCGGCGGACACTCCAACCTGACTTTTCTGATTGAAGATGCCAAGGGCAATCGGGCAGTGATCCGCCGTCCGCCGCTTGGCGAACTGCTGCCCAAGGCGCACGACATGGGTCGCGAATGGGCCTTGATCAAGGCGCTCGGACCCACCGCGGTGCCGGTGCCGCGCGCGCTTGGCTTTTGCGAAGACACCTCGGTCACCGGGGCGGCCTTCTACCTGATGAGCGTGATCGACGGCCAGCCGCTCTACACCGTTCACGATACCCTGCGTCTCGCGCCGCTGGACAAGCGCGAGCAGATCGCCCATTCCTTTGTCGATGTGCTGGCCGATCTGCATTCGATCGAGCCGGACGCGGTCGGCCTGAGCGATCTGGGCAAGAAGGACGACTACATCGGCCGTCAGCTCAAGGCCTGGTACCGGTCCTGGAATGCCTCGATCGGGCCGGCATCGCTCGATGATCCGCGCGCCCATTCGCTCGAGCAGTTTCTGCGGGCCAATGTGCCCGAGCAGGGGCCGGCGCGCATCGTGCATGGCGACTATGGCCTGCACAACTGCCTGATCGGACCGCAAGGCACGGTGGCCGCGGTGGTCGACTGGGAG
>CAIKZV010000282.1 GCA_903831925.1 uncultured Burkholderiales bacterium | reverse complement strand
TGGTCATCTTCATCAATCAGATCCGCATGAAAATCGGCGTGATGTTCGGCAATCCCGAGACCACCACTGGCGGCAATGCACTGAAGTTCTACGCCTCGGTGCGCCTCGACATTCGTCGCACCGGTTCAATCAAGAAGGGCGACGAAGTCATCGGCAACGAGACCAAGGTCAAAGTCGTCAAGAACAAGGTCGCCCCGCCCTTCAAGACCGCCGAGTTCGACATCCTCTACGGCGAGGGCATCTCGCGCGAAGGCGAAATTCTCGACCTGGGCGCGGCCAGCAACATCGTCGAAAAGAGTGGCGCCTGGTACAGCTATGGCGGCGATCGTATCGGCCAGGGTAAAGACAATGCGCGCGAATATCTGCGCGAGCGGCCCGAAATCGCCCTTGATATCGAAAACAAGGTTCGCGCGCATTTCGGCGTCAATCCACGTGGCCTGCAGGTCATCGAGGGTGGCAAGGGCGCGACCCAAGCGGCCTGAGCCAGACGTAAGGCGGCCGAGTCAGGCTAAGTGCTGGCGATGGTTCGGCCCTCAGTGTCGCTGCGTGGCCGGGCGCTGCGTCTGCTGACGCAGCGCGATCAAAGCCGTCAGGAACTGAACCGCAAGCTTGCTCCGCACGCTGAGTCGCCCGAGGAACTCGCCGCGGTCCTTGATCGCCTTCAGCAGGAAGGCTGGCTGAGCGAGGCGCGATTCGCCGAAAGCCTCGCGCGGCGACGATCAGAGCGTTTCGGCCTTCGGCGAATCGAGCAGGAGTTGCAGATGCATCGACTCGACCCGCAGATCAGCGACCCGGTTCTGGCTGGTCTGCGCGCCACCGAGCGCGAACGCGCGCTCCAGGCTTGGACCCGGCGCTTTGGCATCGTGTCGCAAGATCCCACCGAGCGCGCACGTCAACAGCGCTTTCTCGCGCAGCGAGGCTTTACCTCCGACGCGATTCACTGGGTGCTTCGGCATGCCGGCGAGCGACACGATGAGGCTTGATTGACCCCCCGGCTGATGCATCGGTCTGGCCGGATCCAGCCATGGCCGCTGTGATACAGTTCGCCGCCATCCGGCGCGCGATAACGGCAGGCCCCTTTTGCCACGGCAAGTCCGTTTTGCCGATGCCTTCGATCGACCCATGCCGGTGTCCCCAGGCTTTGGCAGCTGCGTGTGGCCGAGGCCAACTGAATCTCAAGGACCGCCATGAAAATCCATGAATACCAGGGCAAAGAACTCCTGAAACGCTATGGTGTCCGCGTTCCGCGAGGCATCCCGTGTTTTTCAGTCGACGAAGCGGTCAAGGCGGCGCAAGCGCTTGGCGGCAAGGTCTGGGTCGTCAAGGCGCAAATTCACGCCGGTGGACGGGGCAAGGGTGGTGGTGTCAAGGTCGCCAAGTCGCTGGATGAAGTCAAGGCCTACGCCCAGCAGATTCTCGGCATGCAACTGGTGACCCATCAGACAGGGCCTGCCGGCCAACTGGTGCGTCGCCTGCTGATCGAGGAAGGCGCTGACATCAAGAAAGAACTCTA
>CAIKZV010000281.1 GCA_903831925.1 uncultured Burkholderiales bacterium | reverse complement strand
CGGGCATCCGTCTGAACGGTCAGCGACCGGATCAGGGCTTTTTCATGGCATCGGCGGCGGTCTTGGCAGCTTCGGCAGCAGCTTTGTTGGCGGCTTCCTTGGCGGCGTCAGCAACAGCCGAGGCAGCGGTGCTGGCTGCGCCTGCGGCAGCGGCGGCAGCGTCCTTGCCTGCGTCCTTGGCAGCATCGGTCACAGCGGTTGCCGCAGAACCTGCAGCCGCAGCAGCGTCTTTCGCAGCGTCAACCGCTTTGTCGGCGGCTTCTTTTGCTGCTTCGACTGCTGCTGCCGGTGCCGGTGCCGGCGCTGCAGCAGGTGCCGGAGCGGCAACCGGTGCCGGGGCTTCTTCTTTCTTGCCGCAAGCAGCGAGCGACACGACGATCAGGGAGGCGATGAGCAGTGATTTGGTCATGATGATTCCTTAGGTGGCAGAACTGAAAAAAGGCTCGCTGCATGCGGAGGCCAGCGAGCGGAATACAACAGGTGTTGCCGCAACATCGGTGCTTGAGACAGGACGATGAGGGCTTTGCACCCCGACTAAGTCGAGGACAGCTTTCTATTCTAGCAAATGCCACTGATCAGACTTTTTCGGACGCTGTCTTGGCGGTTCGATTCCTGCCGATCAGAGCCCCAGCGTTGTCGGGCCAAGACAGTCCGTGCTTTCGTTCCATAGGGCGTCGTACCGCGTGGCGACCGGTTCGACCTCGGCCGGTGCGCCAAGCGTCAGCCTGCCCCGAAAGAAATCGTGATGCGCGCGGCGCAGAAGATGACAACGGTCGGCAATCAATACGCTCTCGCCCCGATAGAACTCGGCCGGAATCTGTCGGCACTCGATGGCGGCCCGATGCCGCTGGCGCAGCTGCGCAAACCGTGGTGCGTGCCGTTCGAGCCAGCTCGGATCAGCCACCAGCAGCCGCAGCCGCGCGCGCGGCTCGCCTTGCAAAAACGCGGTCAGACTCCTGTCGCCTGCCAGAGTCTCGAAGGGCCAGTCTCGAAAATCGCGATCAGCGATCATCATGTCGCGGCGGCCTGCGGCGACCGCCGTGAGGATCGCTTCGGTGAAAGTGCCGCGGCTGCTGAACAGAACCGAGCCGTGCGGATCCATGCTCAGTCTGACGCCTTGCCGATCAGCAGCCAGCCCGCCTCATGCCAGTCACGCAGCAGATCAGCCAGCGCCGCATGCTCGAGCGCTGCGCCGGCATCCACAGGCGACAGCGAACGTTCATCGGCGAGGCGCCTGAGCCAGCGTCTTGTGCCTGGCGGGGCATCGATGCTTTCGCCATTGATGAAGAGTCGCGTACCGCGCCATGCCATGCGCGTGCACCGATCGAGTCGCAGACCGGTGGCTGTGCTTGTCCTCTTGAAGGCGGACTCCGACAAGGTGCGCTCGGGCCCGTCGAACCATACGCTGGGCGACGGTTCGGTCAGGTAGCAGCCAATGAAGCGGTCGATCTCGGCGGCCGTCGGCTGCCATGTCCTGGCCCAGGTCTGCAACTGCCCAACCAGATCAGCCGGCAATTCGCCCGGGCGCTGTGCGGCGATCCGGCCGCGGTCTGAAAAGCGCGGATCGGGCCCGGTCGGTGAATCGCTGGCGGCAGACAGGAATGCGGTCAGAAATTCGTGTCTCGAGGGGGCGCGAAAGCCGATCGAAAACGTCATGCATTCGCCGTCGGCAACGCCTTCGTGTCCCCAGCCGGGCGGCACATAGAGCATGTCGCCTGGCTCGAGCAGCCATGATTCGGTCGGCTCGAATTGCGCAAGCAGCTTGAGCGGCGCGCCGCTCACCAGACGCTCATCGCCGGGAGGTGAAATCCGCCAGCGGCGTTTGCCGCGGGCCTGAAGCAGAAATACATCATAGGAATCGACATGAGGGCCGACGCCACCGCCGTCGGTGGCAAAGCTCACCATCAGATCGTCAAGCCGCGCA
This sequence comes from uncultured Burkholderiales bacterium, assembly GCA_903831925.1. Lineage (GTDB taxonomy): Bacteria > Pseudomonadota > Gammaproteobacteria > Burkholderiales > Burkholderiaceae_E > UBA4615. The sequence goes on along the minus strand of CAIKZV010000281.1, from coordinate 2,431 downwards.
TCGGGCACGAATCGGAAGCGCTGCAGCAGCGCACTCATGACATCGTCGTGCCGGTCGACGCCATTGACCAGCAATGACCAGCCGGGTTTTCGGCGTGCCGGCAGCCGGGCGATCGGGCCGCGCTGCATCGCCCATTGACCATCGAAGGCACTCACCAGCCGCGAGTCGACCTCGTCGCTGGCGGCCATTGCGAAGAGCCGTTCCGGCTCGATCGGCGAGACGAAATGCGGCAATGCCTGGCGCGCCATGAAAGGACGGCGCTGCCAATGCCGCCGCATGAACTCGTCTACACTCAGTTCGCCAATCGAAGTCAGGATATCCATCGGGGTCGCGGGATGCAGATCGAAAAAAATGTGTGGGTGACCGTGCGTTACAGGCTCTACGACTCGCAGGGCGAGGCCATCGAAGAAGGTGAGCGCGAGGTGACCTATCTTCAGGGTGGGTACGGCTCGGTCTTCGAAAAAATCGAGACCGCACTGCTCGGCAAGACCTTGGGTTACAGCACATCGCTCTATCTCGAGCCCGACGACACCTTCGGTGACTACGACGCTGAGCTGCTCAAGATGGCGGCTCGCGATGTGTTTCCCGACGCGCTCGAACCCGGCATGACCTTCGAAAGCGTTCCCGGCGAGCCGGCCGACGGCGAACTCTACACCGTCACCGATATCACCGACGAGGTCGTCATCCTCGATGGCAATCATCCGCTGGCCGGCATGTCATTGCGATTCGACCTCGAGGTCGATGATCTTCGCGAGGCAAGCGACGAAGAGGTCGCGGCCGAAATCGAACGTCAGAAACCCGACTGACGGACTTCGCGCGTGCTGACCATGAAACGCTGCGCACGCCGCGGGTCGTAGCCGATCCGCACCCAGCTTGAGCTCATCGGATAGCCGAAGCTCTCGACCCGCATGAAGTTGGCAAGCGTGCGACCTTTGCTGTCGTCGAGCGGCTGGTCGGCCTTGAAGCGATGGCTGTCGCCGTGCAGAAAGAGCACCTGACCGCGAAAGCGTGTGGCGATCTCCTGCAGCCAGCTCAGAAACAGTCGATGGCCTTTTTCCGGAAACAGGCCGAAGTCGGGGTCACCATGTGCGGCGATCACCAGGGCGCTGGCCTGTTCACGCTCGGCCATGGCCAGGGTCTCGAAGAGCCAGGCCTGATTGGCTTTCTGGCGTGATTCGAATTCGTCGCGGCTGCCGGGATATTCGCCCAGGCCATTGTTGCTGCCCACCACATGGACCGCCACGAATCTGACCGCGCCGATTTTCCATCGGACGTTCTCGGGCATCTGTGCCTGGCGCTCGAAAGCCATCGATGACACCGCTGGCCGCGCATTGCGCCCGGGCGGCTCGGGGCGCGACCAAAAAATCGTACGCAGCATTTCGAGACGCTCGCGCGGATCGAAGCGGCCGGCCGAGCGGCGATGGCAATCGGTCCACTCGTTGTCACCGGGCAGCAGCACCAGCGGATGGTTGCTCGCATCGAGCAGCGTGAGGCGACGCTGGTAGAGCTCGTTCGAGCAGACCTCACTCGAGGCCTTGATGTCGCCCACATGCAGCACGAACGCGAGTGGCTCGGCATCGATCTGGGCCAGCATGGCTGCCAGTCGAGGCTCATCCAGATCGGAATAGGGCAGATCGCCGATCAGCGCGAAGGCGAAAGGGCTGTCTTCGGAGACGGTATTGGCGGGGGCGGCCGTCGCCGATGGCTGCGCTGTCTGGACCCTCTGCGCCATCTGCGCCCGAGGCCCTTGAGAAACGCCTGTTCCCAGCACCGCGCCAAATGCGATCGCCTCAAGCGCCCGACGCCGCGGCGGCCGGCTGGGCCCCTGCGTCATTGGTCGGTGCCCTGATCGTCGAGCATCGCGCGCAGCTGGTAGAGCGCCTCGAGCGCCTGGCGCGGGTTCAGCGTGTCAGGGTCGATATCGGCCAGCGCGGCAGCCACGCGATCGGCTGCGGGTGCGGCGCCAGCCGGTGAGCCGTTGCGCTCGGTGCCGGCAGGTGATCCATCCCGGCGTGTCTCGCCCGAGTCCATCTGTCCGGCTGATGGGTCGCCATCGGGAAGTCCGAACAGGTCGAGCTGGTCGTCATGAGCGCGTGCGCGCGCTTCAAGCTGCTCGAGCAGCAGGCCAGCCTTGCGCACGACCGTGGCCGGCAATCCTGCCAGTCGCCCGACCTGCAGACCGTAGCTGCGATTGGCCGGCCCGGGCCTGACCTCATGCAGAAAGACGATGCCGCCCTGGTGTTCAGCTGCCGCCAGATGCAGGTTGAGCGCGGCCGCTGAGGTCTGAGCGAGCTGGGTCAGCTCGAAATAGTGCGTGGCAAAGAGCGTCATCGCGCGATTGTGCTGCAGCAGCCGTTCGGCGATTGCGTGCGCGAGCGCCAGACCGTCGAAGGTCGAGGTGCCGCGACCGATCTCATCCATCAGCACCAGT
>CAIKZV010000280.1 GCA_903831925.1 uncultured Burkholderiales bacterium | reverse complement strand
GCGCTTCCAGCAGGCCGACACCACCAGCACGCGCCGCGCGGGTGGCCTGGGTCTGGGCCTGGCGCTGGTCCAGCACATCGTGCAGGCCCATGGCGGCCAGGTCATGGTGCGCAGCGAGGGACGGGGTCGTGGCACCTGTTTCACGGTGTCGCTGCCGATGGGCGCGCGAGGTCAGGCGGACACGCCCTCGGCCCCGAGCGTGCCCCCCGACCAGATCGATCTGTCGCTCGGGGGTGGCGCCGGGATGGCTGCAGGGGGCGGGCAGCTCACTGGTCTGACCGTGCTGGTGGTCGAGGATCACGACGATTCGCGGGAGGTGCTGGCCGAATTCCTGCTGACACAGGGCGCGGTGGTGACGCAGGCGGCCAACGGCAACGACGCCATGACCCGGCTGCGCGCGCTCGGGGGCGACTCCGCGCCGCTGGTCGTGCTGTGTGATATCGCGCTGCCGGGCGAGAACGGCTATGCGCTGCTGGCGCGGATGCGTCGCTTCGAGGCGTCCGAGGCTCGCCCGGGCCATCCTCCGCTGACCGCCTTTGCGCTGTCGGCCTTCACCCGTGAGGATGACCGGCAGCGCAGTCTGCAGGCAGGCTTCACCGACCATCTGTGCAAGCCGCTGGCCCAGAGCGAACTGATCGAGCGGCTGCTGGGGGTGCTCGATCGCAGCGCCGATCCGGGAACGCCAGCGGGAACGCCAGCGGGGACGCCGCGACCCGGACACTGAGCCGGCACGGCTTGCCGCACATCGGCAGAAATTTCCGTGCCCGGTGAGGTTTTATCGGAAATTCTGACAGCCTGGCAGGCTGTTTTTGACGCAAACAGGGGGTTTTCGGTCGATGGCACGGGGCTTGCACTGAGCCTGGTCCCAGACTGAATTCCTGAAGGTTGTTGCCATGTCCGCCTCCCTGCAGCTTCGTGCCGGTCAGCACCTGACCATGACTCCCTTCCTGCAGCGTTCGATCCAGCTGCTGCAGTTGTCATCGCTCGAATTCCAGCAGGAAGTCCAGGAAGTGATGGGCACCAATCCTTTCCTGGAAACCATCGAACCGGATGAGCCGGCCAGCGACACCGCTGCCGACGCTGCCGACGCCGCCGCCGAAGCCTCGGCCGACCACGACGACGCCAACGAACGCGCCGAGCGCGACACCGATCGCGACACCGCCCTGGACGAGATGTGGAGCAATGGCGCCACCGATTACCGCACCAACCGCGGTGGCGACGACGACTGGGATCCGGCGCTGATGGTGCCGGGCGTCAAGACCCTGCGCGAGCATCTGCTGTTGCAGGCCGGCTGCCTGCGCTTGTCGCAGCGTGACCGGGCGATCGTCGAGACGCTGATCGAGGCGATCGACACCTCGGGCTATCTCACCCACACCAGCGACGAGCTGTGCGGCTTATGCCCGCCCGAATGCGACGCCGATGTCGAGGACATCCAGGTGGCGCTGCGTCAGGTGCAGTCCTTCGATCCGCCGGGTGTCGCCGCCCGCTCGGTCGCCGAATGTCTGCGCCTGCAACTGCTCGCCCCGGAGCGTGCCGGCGAAGCGGCGCGCGAGCTCGCGCTGCGCATTGTCGACGAGCATCTCGGACTGCTGGCCGCCCATGATTTCCAGCGACTGCAGCGCGAACTCGGCTGCGAGGACCGCGAACTGCAGGCAGCCACCGTACTGCTGCGCAGCCTCACGCCCCGCCCGGGCGCGGGCTTCGGTGCCGACGAGACCCAGTTCGTGGTGGCCGACATCATCGTCCATCAGGTCCAGGGCAAGTGGGTGGCAGCGATCAATCCCGAAGTGATCCCGAAGATCCAGGTCAATCGCTTCTATGCCGGCATCCTGCGCGGCGGACGCGACGGCGGCGGCACGCCGGTGTCGCAGCAGATGCGCGAGGCGCGCTGGCTGGTGCGCAACATCGAACAGCGCTTCCAGACCATCCTGCGGGTCGCTCAGGCAATCGTCGACCATCAGAGCCGCTACTTCGACTATGGCGCCATGGCGATGCGACCGCTCACGCTCGGCGAGATCGCCGCGAAAGTCGATCTGCATGAATCGACGGTGTCGCGGGTGACCAGCCGCAAATACATGGCCACGCCGCGCGGCCTGTTCGAGTTCAAGCACTTTTTCGGCAGTCATGTCGAGACGGCTGCCGGCAACCCCTGCTCGGCCACCGCGGTGCGGGCGCTGATCACCGAGCTGGTCAGCGCCGAAGAAGGCGAACGGCCGCTGTCGGACATCAAGCTCACTCGACTGCTCGAGCAGCGCGGCATCAAGGTCGCACGGCGCACGGTCTCGAAGTATCGCGACGCCTTGCAGATCCCGTCGGTCGAGGTCAGACGGATGTCCTACCGCCCGACCCTGTGAGAACGATGTCAGAGCCGTCGGCGACTAGGCGGACGGCGACGACCCGGATGACGCCTCGGCCGCCTGGCCGTACTCGCGCAAGCGGTTGTAGAGCGTCTTCAGGCTGATCCCCAGGATCTCGGCAGTGCGCTCGCGCACACCACCGCAGGAATCGAGCGTCGCCATGATCAGCTTGCGCTCGACATCGGCGATCGACGAACCGACCGGCACCCACAGGCCTGGCCCGCGGTCGGTTTCGGACGACGGCGGCGCTGCCGAAGCCCTTGCCTGCGGATCCTCGGGCAGCCTGACCTGATCGATCAGCGCGCCATCGCTCATGATGGCCGCGCGCTGCACGACGTTGCGCAACTCGCGCACATTGCCCGGCCAGGCGTACTGCTTGAGCCGCTCGATCGCCGACGCCGCAAAGCGCCGCTCGGTGCCCTCGCTGGCGTTAAGACCCGCCAGAAAATGCGGCGCCAGCAGATCGATATCCTCGAGTCGCTCGCGCAGGGGTGGCAGGCGCACCTGAAAGACATCGAGCCGGTAATAGAGGTCCTCGCGCAGTTGCCCGCGACGCACCGCTTCCATCGGCTCGCGATTGGTCGCAGCGATGATCCGCACATCGGTCTCGAAAGGCTCGTCCGAGCCGACCCGCATGAAGGCGCCGGTCTCGAGCACCCGCAGCAATTTGACCTGCAGATCGAGCGGCATCTCGGTGATCTCATCGAGAAACAGCGTGCCGCCGTGAGCGCGCTCGAAAAAGCCGCGGTGCTGCCTGACCGCCCCGGTGAAGCTGCCCTTCTCGTGACCGAAGAGTTCGCTCTCGATGAGCTGCGGCG
>CAIKZV010000279.1 GCA_903831925.1 uncultured Burkholderiales bacterium | reverse complement strand
GGCGGTGTCGACATCGAGTCGGCCGCAGGCGAAATAGTCGAGAAAAAAGAGCGGCTCGGCGCCCTGCACCAGGATGTCGTTGACGCTCATCGCCACCAGGTCGATCCCGACGGTGTCATGACGGCCCAGCGCAAAAGCCATCCTCAGCTTGGTGCCCACCCCGTCGGTGCCCGACACCAGCACCGGCTCGCGATAGCGCTTGGGCACCTCAAAGAGCGCGCCGAAACCACCAATGCCGGTGAGCACGCCCTCGCGAAGCGTGCGGCGAGCCATCGGCTTGATGCGCTCGACCAGGGCATCGCCGGCATCACTATCGCCACCGGCATCCTTGTAGGAAAGGGGCGCGGAGGCGTTTGCCGCAATGCCGTCGGGCTGATCACTCATGCTGGGTGCGGGCCGTCGGTGCGGACCGATACAATGGGTCAACTCGCATTGTAACGGTCAGTCCCCTCGCCATCGTCTTGAACCAGCTCACCCTCGATCTCGGCGCACCACCGCCGCCGACCTTCGACAACTTCGTGGCCGGCGACAACCTCGAGGCGCTGGCATCGCTGCGCGGCCTGCTCAAGGCCAGTGGCTGTCATCCCGACCACAACGCGCGGGGTCGCGGCATCGGCCCGGCGACCGGCTCGCGATTCATCTATCTGTGGGGATTACCGGCCAGCGGCCGCAGCCATCTGCTGCATGCCCTGGCGAGCGCAAGCGGGCCAAACCGCGCCCGCTTGCTGACGCCGGCGAGCGATCTGCCCGACTTCGACCATGACCCCTCGATCAGCCTGTGGCTGGTCGACGACTGCGATCGGCTCGACGCCCCGCGCCAGGTGAGCGTCTTTCATCTGTTCAATGCCATTCAGGCCGAGGCCGCAACAACGATGGTGAGCGCATTGGTGAGCGCCGGCTCGACCGCCCCGATGCAGTTGCCGGTGATCCCGGAGCTGGCCACCCGACTGGGCTGGGGCCTGGTTTTTCAGCTGCATCGCCTGAGCGACCCCGATGCCGCCCAGGCGCTGGCGGTCACGCTGGCCGAGCGCGGTATTACCGCCAGCGCCGACCTGATCCCCTGGCTGATGACCCGCACGGCGCGCGATCTCGGCCAGTTGCGTGCCCTGATCGATCGCCTCGACCGCTTCGCTCTGGCCCGCAAACGGGCCCTCACCGTGCCGCTGGTGCGCGAGTTCCTGCAGGCGATACCCCCCGACCCCCCTGCCCCCCCCGAGCACCCCGAATCACCGGCGGGCACCGGCGACGACATGCCGTAGAATGGACGCCGACATGCATCTGGCACTTTTCGATCTCGACCACACCCTGCTGCCCATCGACAGCGACTATGAGTGGTCCCGATTCCTGGCTCGGCTGGGCGTCCTCGACGGCGACGACTACGAACGCGAGAACAACCGCTTCTACGAACAGTACAAGGCCGGCTCGCTCGATATCGCCGAATTCCTGCAGTTTCAGCTGGCGCCGCTGGCCGCCCATCCGCGTGACACCCTCGACCGCTGGCATGCCCAGTTCATGACCGAAGTCATCACGCCCACGATCTCGCATCAGGCCCGCGAACTGGTCGATCGGCATCGTGCGCGCGGCGATCTGGTCGCTCTGGTCACCGCCACCAATGCCTTCGTGACCGCACCGATTGCCCGCGCCTTCGGCATCGACCATCTGGTGGCGACCACGCTGGAAGAAGCCGACGGCCAATTCACCGGCCGTCCACAGGGCACGCCTTCATTTCGCGAAGGCAAGGTCGTGCGCACCCATGAGTGGCTCGAGTCGATGGGCAAGCGCTTTGATGGCTTCGAGCGCAGCTGGTTCTACAGCGATTCGCGCAACGACATCGCCTTGCTCGAGCAGGTCACCGATCCGGTCGCGACCAACCCCGACCCGGTCCTGCATGCCACCGCCATCACGCGAGGATGGCCGGTCCTGAGGCTTTTCGAAGGCAATCCATGAATTCGAGTGCAAGCGGCGATCGTCCATGATCGTCAAGTTCATCAAACGGCTTCTGGGGGGTGGCGAGTCGGCGCAGGCAAGCTCTGCACCCAAACCACCGGCGGCATCCGGCCCGAAACTGCTGAGTTATCGCGGCGCCGAACTCGGCATCAAGCGCGAACAGATTTCGCCGGCGGCCATGAAAACCTGCGAGGTTCTGCAGCGAGGCGGCTACAAGGCCTTCGTGGTCGGCGGCGGCGTTCGCGACTCGCTGCTCGGGCTTCAGCCCAAGGACTTCGACGTGGCCACCGATGCCACGCCCGAAGAAGTGCAGGCGCTCTTTCGTCGCGCCCGGATCATCGGTCGGCGCTTCAAGATCGTCCATGTGATGTTCGGGCGCGAGACCATCGAAACCTCCACCTTTCGCGCCCTTCAAACCGACGCCGAGACCGACGAGCATGGCCGGGTGCTGCGCGACAATGTCTTCGGCTCGCAGCATGAAGACGCGCTGCGCCGCGACTTCACCATCAACGCGCTCTACTACGACCCGATCGGCGACCAGGTGCTCGACTACCTCGGTGGCGTGGCCGACCTCAAAGCGCGCCGGCTGCGCATGATCGGCGATCCGGCCACCCGCTATCGCGAAGATCCGGTGCGCATGCTGCGCACGGTGCGCTTTGCGGCCAAGCTCGATTTCGAGGTCGACCCGGCCACGCTGGCACCGGTTCGCGAACTCGCCTCACTGATCGAAAACGTCCCGTCGGCACGGCTTTTCGACGAGATGCTCAAGCTGCTCGAGTCGGGCCATGCGCTGGCCTGCGTGCGACGCCTGCGTGCCGAAGGCCTGCATCACGGTGTACTGCCCCTGCTCGATGTGATCCTCGAGCAGCCGCGTGGCGAGCGGTTCATCGAGGTGGCGCTGGCCAATACCGATGACCGCGTGCGGGCCGGCAAGTCGGTCTCACCCGGCTTTCTGTTTGCCACGCTGCTGTGGCAACTGGTCTCGGACCGCTGGCAGGCGCTGATGGCCGGTGGCGAGCATTCCATCCCGGCGCTGATGCAGGCCATGGATTCGGTGCTCGACGAGCAAGCCTCGAAGCTGGCGATCCAGCGTCGGCATATTGCCGACATGCGCGAAATCTGGGGCCTGCAACCCCGGCTCGAAAAGGGCGGGCGCGGTGCCATTCGGGCGCTCGAACACCTGCGCTTTCGGGCGGGCTTCGACTTCCTGCTGCTGCGCGTCGAGGCCGGCGAATTGCCCGAGGCGCTCGGTCAGTGGTGGACGCAATTCGTTGAGGGCGATGCCGCCACCCGTGAGCAGCTGCTCGACGCCCGACCGGGCGAAGCCCGCACAGGCCCGGCACGGCGACGCAGACGCCGCAGCAGTGGCGCCCGTCGGGGCAGCGCCGGCAGCGAGAGTGACAGCAGCAACGACGGGGGCAGCGATAGGGGCAGCGATGGCGCCCAGGAGGCGGGCATGCCCGCTGATCGCGCTGCGAATATCGACCGCGACTGGCCGTCTGACCTGCAGGGCGGCGGCTCACCGCGCGACCGCAATCCACCGCGCTGACATGGCCGATACGGTCGACGCCTGGGTGGCGCTGGGGGCCAATCTCGGCGAGCGTCGCACCGCCCTCAAAGCGGCCTTCACCGCGCTTGGCACGCTGCCGCACACCCGTCTTGTGCGTCACTCCTCGCTCTGGGCAAGTCCGCCGCTTGATGCCGACGGGCCCGATTACCTGAATGCGGTCGCGCTGCTGCAGACATCGCTCGATCCCTTCGAGCTGCTCGATGCACTGCAGTCGATCGAGTTGACGCAGGGTCGAACCCGCTCCTATCGCAATGCCCCGCGCACGCTCGATCTCGACTTGCTGCTGCATGGTCGGGCAGTGCTCGACACACCGACCCTGACCCTGCCGCATCCGCGCATGACCGGCCGCGCTTTCGTGCTGCGCCCGCTCGCCGAACTCGCGCCCGATCTCGATATCCCGGGCCACGGCACGGTGCAGCAGTGCCTGTCACGCGTTGCCGAGCAGCCCTGCGAGGCGATCCCTGAGACCTCGACATGAATCCCTTCGAACGCTGGCGTCATATCGTGGTGGAAGGACCGATCGGCGTGGGCAAGACCTCGCTGGCGCGACGGCTCGCCGACCGCTTCGGCGCGCAGCCGATGCTCGAAGAGCCGCAGGCCAACCCCTTTCTCGAACGCTTCTATCGCGACAGCGCGCGTTATGCGCTGCCCACCCAGCTCTTCTTCCTCTTTCAGCGGGTCGGGCAGATGCGCGAGCTGTCCCAGCGCGACCTGTTCTCGCAGGCAGCGGTCAGCGACTTTCTGCTCGAAAAAGACCCGCTCTTCGCCGGGCTGACCCTGTCTGATGACGAGCTCGCGCTCTATCGCCAGATCTACGACAACCTGCGCCCGCAAGCCCCGACACCCGACCTGGTGATCTATCTGCAGGCGCCACCCGATACCCTGGTCGAGCGGGTCCACCGTCGAGGATTGCCGATGGAAGCCGGCATTTCAGAGGACTATCTGCGCTCGCTCGCTGACGCCTACAGCCGCTTTTTCCATCACTTCGATGCAGCACCAGTTCTGATCGTCAATACCGAGCATCTGAACCCGGTCGATCGCGAGGCCGATTTCGAGCTGCTGATCAGCCATGCCCACGCCATGCGCGGTCGGCGAGAATTTTTCAGTCTGGCGCGCTGACCCGGTCGGCTCCGGTCGGGCCCTAATCCCCGGGCTGACCCGGGGGCAGGCAGCTCAGTCCCGATAGCCTTGCGGATTGCCGCTTTGCCAGCGCCAGCCGTCGGCGCACATCGCATCGATCTCAAGGCTTGCCTGCCAGCCAAGCAGCGCCCGCGCCTGCGCTGGGTCGGCGTAGCACGATGCGATATCGCCCGGGCGTCGCTCGGCGATTGAATAGGGCACGGCCCGGCCACTCGCCCGCTCAAAGGCCGCCACCATCTGCAGTACCGAATAACCGTTGCCGGTCCCCAGATTGACCGTCCAGGCACCTGGCACATCGAACACCCGCCTGAGTGCTGCAAGGTGACCCTGCGCGAGATCGACCACATGGATGTAGTCGCGCACGCCGGTGCCGTCAATTGTCGGCCAGTCGCCACCGAAGACGCTCAACCGTTCGCGTCGGCCGACCGCCACCTGCGCAATGAAGGGCATCAGATTGTTCGGCACGCCCTGCGGATCCTCGCCGATGCGCCCGCTCGGATGCGCGCCAACCGGATTGAAGTAACGCAGGTTGCCGATCGACCAGGCCGGATTCGCAGCGGCCAGGTCCTGCAGGATGAACTCGATCATCCACTTGGTGCGGCCATAGGGGTTGGTCGGCCCGGTCGGCGCATCTTCGCGGATCGGCACCGACGCCGGATCGCCATAGACCGTGGCCGATGAGCTGAACACCAGCCTTCGAACGCCGGCAGCATCGAGGCAGCGCAGCAGCGTGACCGTGCCGGCGACATTGGCGTCGTAATACTCGAGCGGCTTGGCAACCGACTCGCCCACCGCCTTCAGACCCGCGAAATGGATGGTCGCATCGAAGCGATGTTGCGCGAGCACCTGCCGCAGCAGCGCCTCATCGCGCAGATCGCCCACCACCAGCGGCACGCTGCGCCCGGTGATCGCTTCGACCCGCGCCAGTGACTCGCGACTCGAATTCACCAGGCTGTCGTAGACCACGACATCGAAACCCGCCTGCAGCAGCTCGACGACGGTGTGCGAGCCGATATAGCCGGCGCCGCCGGTGACCAGGATGCTGCCCTTTCGTTCCATCGCTTTGTCGCTCATTTCGAGTCCTTCCAGTGTCCGCTTTGGCCTTGCTGTGACGATGTCCCGCGATCGCCCGCACCTCGGCGTCTACAATCGCGGCTCATCCAAGGAGTGCTGATCGTGCTGATCCCTGTGATTCTCTCCGGTGGCACCGGAACCCGTCTGTGGCCTGTGTCACGAGAAGCCTTCCCGAAACCCTTCATGAAGCTTGGCGGCGAGTTCAGCCTGCTGCAACGGACCATGGCGCGCTGCGCGCCGCTGGCCGATGGCAGGCAGGCCGCGATCGTGTCCAACCGCGAATACCAGTTCAAGACCCGCGAAGAGATTGCCAAGCTGCCGGCATTCAAGAGCATCCAGTGCACCCAGCTGCTCGAACCCGCAGGTCGAAATACCGCCCCGGCGATCGCGATTGCTGCCTTGTGGGCCGACTCGCTTGCGCCCGATGCGACCCTGCTGGTGCTGCCGGCCGATCACCTTATACCGGATGAAGCCGCCTTCCAGGCAGCCGCCCGCCAGGCCGCCCAAATTGCCCAGGACGGCTCGCTGGTGCTTTTCGGCATCCAGCCGACCGGCCCCGAAACCGGCTTCGGCTATATCGAGGCCGGTGCGCCGCTTGGCGCAAGCGATGCCCGACGGGTCGTGCGCTTCGTCGAAAAGCCCGACGCGGCACGGGCGGCAATGTTCCTGCAAACCGGCAACTTCGTCTGGAACAGCGGCATGTTCTGTTTCCGCGCCAAGGCCATCATTGCCGCACTCGATGCCCATGCGCCCGACCTGATGGCGCAGGCACGGCTTGCCTGGGCCGCCAGCCAGACCAACGCCGCGGCCGACCGGGTCGAGCTCGACGCCCCCACGTTTGCTGCCTGCCGCGATGTCTCGATCGACGTCGCCGTCATGGAAAAGGCCGCCGATGTCGTCGTCCTGCCGTCGCGCTTCGGCTGGAGCGACATCGGATCCTGGAAAGCGGTCGCCGAGCAGTTCGAGGCGGATACCGACGGCAACACCACGGTCGGCGAAGCGATCTTCGTCAATGCACACAACACCCATGTGCAGAGCGACGACCGGCTGGTCGCCATGGTCGGGGTCGACAATCTGCTGGTGATCGATACGCCGGACGCGCTGCTGGTGGCCAGCAAGGACGCCAGCCAGCAGGTCAAGGAAATCGTGACGCGGCTCAAAGCCAGCGGCCATGAAGCCGCCCGGCTGCACCGCACCGTGGCCCGCCCCTGGGGCACCTACACCGTCCTGCAGGAAGGCGCCCGATTCAAGATCAAGCGCATCGAGGTCAAGTCGGGCCAGACCCTGTCGCTGCAGATGCACCATCACCGCAGCGAGCACTGGATCGTGGTTTCCGGCACGGCCAAGGTCACCTGCGACGACCGGACCTACCTGGTCGCTGCCAACGAATCGACCTATATCCCGATCGGGACCCGCCATCGTCTCGAAAATCCTGGCGTGCTCGATCTGGTCATGATCGAAGTGCAGTGCGGCGACTATCTCGGCGAAGATGACATCGTCCGCTTCGAAGACAAATACGGACGCGTCGGATGAGCAGGCGCAGCGCATGACCCCGAATCGCGCCGGCACTTCGTCGATGTCATCGTGGAGTCATGCCTGCGTCATAATCTTCGTGGGTTCTGACCATCCCGGAAGACCCACGTGAGTGCCCGAATTCTTATCGTCGAAGACGAACCCGCCATCCGGGATCTGCTTGCCATCAATCTCCGACATGCCGGCTTCGAGCCCTTGCATGCCCCTGACGCGGCCTCGGCCCGTGCCCAGATCGACGCCGCCCTGCCCGACCTGGTGCTGCTCGACTGGATGCTGCCCGACCAGTCAGGCATCGAGATCGCCCGCAAGCTGCGCAGTGACACCCGCACGCGCGAGATGCCGATCATCATGCTGACCGCCCGTTCGGCCGAGTCCGACAAGCTGGGCGGCTTCGATGCCGGGGCCGATGACTATGTCACCAAGCCCTTCTCACCGCGCGAGCTGGTCGCCCGGGTCCGCGCCCTGTTGCGCCGGCGCGCGCCCGAGGCCACCGACGATCCGGTCGAGGTCGCCGGCCTGCGACTGGAGCCGCACACCTTCAGGGTGCTTGCCGAAGGCTCGGCAATCAAGATGGGGCCGACCGAGTTTCGCCTGCTCCATTACCTCATGAAGAACCTCGATCGTGTGCTCTCGCGCGGCAAGTTGCTCGATGGCGTCTGGGGCGATCATGTCTTCATCGAAGAACGCACGGTCGATGTCCATATCCGCCGACTGCGCCTGGCGCTGCAGCCCTCGGGCCATGACCGACTGATCGAAACCGTCCGGGGTGGCGGATACCGCTTCCTGCCACAATAGGCGTTTCCCCTCTCGTCGGGCGCTTCGGTTTGGTCGTTGTTCGTACCCTCCTGATCGTTGGGGCGCTGCTGCTGGTCGCCGCGGTGCTGGGACTGCTCGACTATTCGGCGACCGCGGTCTGGGTCCTGGTTACCGGTCTGTGTTCGCTGATCGCCTACGACACCGTCTATCTGGCGCGACTGCATCACTGGTCGGGCCTGCCGCGCAAGCGCGAATTGCCGATCGGCATCGGCGCATGGGGCCAGATCCTCGATCGCATCAGCCGCTTCATGCGGCAGGACGCGATCGAGCGCGGCGATACCGCAGCCGAACTCGAACGCCTCCATGCAGCCGTCGACCTGCTGCCCGACGGTCTGGTGGTGCTCGACCGCTTCGATCATGTGCAGTGGAGCAACCGGGCGGCACAGCGTATCCACGGTATTTTCGGCACGCGTCGTCCCATCGACCACTTTGTTCGGCAGCCCGAATTTCTCGAATACCTTCGCGCCAACAACTTCTCCGAGCCGGTCGCCCTGTCACTGCCAGGCCAGCAGGGACGGGTGTTTGCCATGAAGATCGAGCCGACGGTCGATGCCTATCGCCTGCTGATCACCCGTGACATCACCGACGCCAATCTGCTCGAGCAGGTACGCCGCGATTTCGTCGCCAATGTCTCTCACGAGATCCGGACGCCACTGACCGTGGTCTCCGGATTTGTCGAGACGCTGATGGAAATCGAGATGCCGCACGAAGAGCAAATTCGCTGCCTCGAACTGATCAAGCGTCAGACGGTCACCATGGAACGGCTGGTCGAAGACCTGCTGACGCTGTCTTCGCTCGAATCCGCCAATCTGAAGGCCGAAGCAAGCGAAGTCGCCATCGGCCCGCTGTTGCAAACGCTGATCGCCGACAGCCGGGTGGTCTCCGCGGGTCGCCATAAAATCGAGGCCAGTATCGAAGCGGTCGAATCAGTCATGGGCGTAAGCAGTGAGCTCGACAGCGCGATCCGCAATCTGCTGACCAACGCCGTGCGCTACACGCCCGATGGCGGCTCGATTGCCGCCTCATGGCGGGTGGTCAACGGCGAAGGCGTACTCGCCGTGACCGACACCGGCATCGGCATTGCCGCCGAACATCTGCCGCGTCTGACCGAGCGCTTTTATCGGGTCGACCGCGGCCGCTCGCGCGACACCGGTGGCACCGGCCTCGGGCTGGCCATCGTCAAGCATGTCGCGCAGCGGCATCAGGCCCGGCTCGAGATCGACAGCCGCATCGGTGTCGGCAGTACCTTCCGGCTGCATTTCCCGAAAGCCCTGGTGATCATGCCGACCCGCCTTCGCCAATCTGCCGAACTGACTGAACCGCAGACGGACAGCTAGCTGTCGCCGTCGTCCTGAGTCAATACCGCAGACGCGCTTGTCGACCGCTCGACGGGTTCGGGACGTCTAGCGCTCGCCGAAGCGGCCCGGCTCGATCGGCTCCATATTGCCGGAGGCTGGCGCAGGGCCCACCAAGGGGACGGTCACGCCCGGTTCAGCAGCCCGAGGCCGGCCAGACGGACGCACCGGTGTGACCGCAGGCTGTGCAGGTGCGGGCGTGGGGCGAGTCTGTGCGTCGGCGAGCGCCAGTGTCGTGCCGGCCGGCACCTCGACCGTTCCCGCCAGATTCGTGACCGCGACTCGCCCGGCGATGACCGCCACCTTGAGCCCCGAGACCAGGCCGTCTGGGCAGCCTGATGCCGGACAGACCGTCTGATCAACCGTGAACTCGGTGCCACGGATTCCGATGGTGGCGGTCGGTGTCGTCAGCCGCCAGTCTTGCGGGTCGCGCTTGCCGATGCGTCCCGAGACCACTCTGATCGAGCCCTTGATCAATTCGAAGAAACTGCGCTGGCGATCCTGATCGAAGACATAGGAATCGACCCGAAATTCGCTGCCGCCCTGGATGGACATCTGCGCGCCATCAGAAAAGCGCAACTGCACCCGGCCGTCCCGACCTGTCCGGATCCGATCGCCACTGCGGATCGGCACATCCCGCCGCACGGGGGTCGAAAAGGACACGCCGCGGATCAGCATCGTGTCGCCTTCAGACAGGGTGACTTCGGCCGCATTGAAAGTGCCGTCCGCGAACACCTCGCCTGGCTTGCCCTGAGCGGCCGCACCCGACAGCGCCGCCAGCGTGATGGCAAGAGCAAGGAGGCGGCGTGTGACTGTTTTCACGTTCAAGTAACCCGGGTCTGAATCGTCCAAACGGGTTCTTCGGCCTCGAATCGGCACGCTTGAGCGACAAACAGGGCTGCAGGGTCTCAGTGGTCCCTGGCGCCGGACCGGCGGTCGCAGACCGATGCGCCTGAAAAGGGACCCGGGGTGAGGGGCGCGGTGAAGGCCGTGCGGGCGAGGAGCAGGGCGGCGGCTCGGATCGAGATCGCAAAGCCTGGCGGGGCGATGCCAAGGCCAGATGGTGCCGGGAGAGGGATTCGAACCCTCACGCCATCACTGACG
>CAIKZV010000278.1 GCA_903831925.1 uncultured Burkholderiales bacterium | reverse complement strand
CGACCCCGACAGCGGCATCGCGCCCGGCACGCGTTTCGAAGACATTCCTGATGACTGGCGCTGCCCGATCTGCGGCGTCGGCAAGGACGATTTCCGGCCGATCGAGCCGACGCCCGCCGGCGCTGCGCGGTCAGCCGACGCGGTCAGGTCATCGAGTGCCGGCACGCTGGCCGCGCAGGCCCGCGAGGCGGTCGTGATCGTGGGGGCCGGTGCAGCCGGCTGGGGTGCTGCCCGAGCCCTGCGCGAGGCGGGCTTTCATGGCCCACTGTCACTGGTGACCGCCTGCGACGGGACGGTCTATGCAAAACCCGCACTGTCGGTGGCGCTCGGTCGCGGCATGAATATCGAAGGACTGAGCGATCAGTCGGGTGCCGCGCTGGCGGCCGAACTCGATGTGCGTTTGCTCAAGCACGCCTGGGCGATCGATCTCGACCGTGCGCATCGACGCCTGCTCACCACGCGCGGCAGTCTTCGCTACCGCCATCTGATTCTGGCGACCGGCGCGCGGGCCCGACGTCCGGTCTTTCAGGGCCCGACCGCCTCGCGCGTCCTGGCGGTCAATGACCTGGCCGCTTATGCGACGCTTCGCGCAGCTTTTGATGCGGCATCGATTGCCTGCGCTGGCTCAGGGCGAAAGCCCCGACTGCTGATCGTCGGTGCCGGTCGGGTCGGCTGCGAATTCGCCCATGATTTCGCCGGCGCCGGCGCGCAGGTGACCCTGCTTGAAGCGCTCGACTTGCCGCTGGGCGCGCGCCTCGACACCCCCACCGCCACCCGCCTGCGTGATGCGCTGACCGCCCGCGGCGTGATCTTCGAGGGCGGCGTCACGCTCGGTGCTTTCACCTTACCCGATTCGGCCGGGAGTTTGGTCGGGAGTTCAGCCGGGCGCCCGGGCGCGATTCACGCCGATCCCGACCGTCGACTCGTTCTCAACTGGTCCAATGCTGCCGGCGAGACGCGCAGGGCCGGGTTCGATCTCGCGCTGGTCGCGACCGGTGTCGAGCCCGAGGTTCGCCTTGCCCAGCGGGCAGGGCTCACCGTGGCACGCGGCATCGCGGTGAACGCGCAAACGCTGGGCACGGCGGACGACGCCATCTTCGCGCTGGGCGATTGCGCCGAGGTGCAGGGCCATCTCGGTTGCACCATCGAGCCGATCGCGCGCCAGGCGCGAACGATTGCCGGGCAGATCGCCGGCACGCCTGTGCCCTACGACGCCCGCGACCCGGTCTGGGTGGTCAAGATTCCGGGTCTGCCGCTGACTATCCGGTCGGCCCGGTCGACGGCTGACCAGTCGTCAGCCCCAAGGGCCGCATCAGGCCCGAGCAAGGCCCGATGACGTCTGTTGCTGAGCGCTGAGGGTCAGTGCTGAGCGAGGCACGCACCGTGTGCCTCGCTCTTGCCGATCAGACCTGATCAGTTTGACGGAAAGCCGCTGTCGATCGGCAGGCCCGGTTCGCGCGACCACTCGTTCCAGGAGCCGAAGTACATCCGCACATCCGAGAAGCCGGCTTCCTTGAGGGCGACATAGGTGTTCGATGCCCGCGCGCCCTTGAAGCAGTAGAGATAGACCGGGTCCTTGGGCGAGATGCCCGCGGTGCGGCAGTCGGCGCGAATCTCGTCGGGGCTCTTGAACATCGCGCCCTGGCCGGTCGGCTTCATGAACCGGTACCACTCGATCCACTTTGCACCCGGAATGCGGCCCTTGCGCGGCGCATAGTCCTTGCCATAGGGCGACGAGCTTTCGCCGATCCATTCATCGACATCGCGAACATCGAGCAGCACGATGTCGCTGTCGAGTGCTGCGAGCATCTCGTCTTTGGTGACCATCAGTGACGCGGTCCCTGCGGGCATCGGGAAGGTGGCGGGGGTCGGTGCGACGGTATCGGTATTCACCGGCATGCCGGCCGCGGTCCAGGCCGACATGCCGCCGTGCAGGATGCGGACCTTAGGATATTTGAGCCAGCTCAGAAGAAAGTAGCCGCGGCACGACTGACCGAAGCCGCTGTTCATCGAGTCTTCGTAGAACACTGCCGTGGGCGTCCCCGACAGGCCGACTGCGCCGAAGGCATCGGCAAAGGTCTGCTTCAGTTCGCCCAGGCCTTCGGCGGTCGAGGTCGCAAGGAAGGTGAAGATCTCGCGCATGTTCACCGCGCCGGGAAGATGCCCTGCGGCATAGGCGGCCGGATCGCGGGTGTCGATCAGCACGACCGGCTCGGATTTCATGAGCGCCTCGAGTTCGGCAGGCGAGATCAGTACGGGTTCAGTCATGGCATGGCTCCTGGGGGGGTGGGCGGGAACCAGACCTATCGCAACAGGCATGCCAGCCCGGCAGGCTGGTGCAGCCGCCCTCGCCTGGCCCGAGGCGGGCTCACCCCGAGTGCGCGACGCCCATCGCCGGGCGTGTCATGCCCGGTCGCAGGGAGACCGTGCGCTGACTTGTCGTGTCGTGATTCGCTTTGGTGCGGTCCCTGATAAAGCGCTGATTGCCGTGAAGCGTTCGCAGTGTGAGCACTCTGTGCACAATGGCCTGCGGCAGCCTGAAACCGGCGGTTGGCATGGGCTCGGGGTCAGTGGCATGACCCTTGCATTGGAATACCGGGTCACTCTCGGGGATTCTCGCCATGTCCAATATTTATCAGCCCTACGATGCCTATCGCCGACTCGGTTCGGCCTGCAGTCTGTGCGGCCGTGCGCATGAGGCCGATCTGCCCGATCCGCATGCCGGTGCGTCGTCTGGGGCTGCTCCCGCTGTCTCTGCCGACACCAGTGTTGACATCAATGCCGAGCGCCTGTCCGATGACTTTGTCGAGGCGGCGCTGGTCAAGGCGCTCTTTCCGCAGGACGGCATTCGCCGCCGCTTTCTGCAGGCGGTGGGTGTGAATACCGCCCGGGCCGCGATTGCCTCGGTGCTGCCGATCGGTGCGATGCAGGCCATCGCGCAGGAAAAACCGGGTTCGCTTGAAAAGCGCGATCTCAAGATCGGTTTCATCCCGATCACCTGTGCCACGCCGCTGATCATGGCCGACCCGCTGGGCTTTTATAAGCGCCAGGGCCTGAATGTCAGCCTGAACAAGACTGCAGGCTGGGCGCTGGTTCGCGACCGCATGATCAACAAGGAGTACGACGCCTCGCATTTCCTGTCGCCGATGCCGGTCGCGATTTCGATGGGCCTGGGCTCGGTGTCGGCGCCGATGCGGGTAGCGACCATCCAGAACAT
>CAIKZV010000277.1 GCA_903831925.1 uncultured Burkholderiales bacterium | reverse complement strand
GACCGAGGCACTCCGGCAGATTCAGTCCTGCACCGGGCATACGGTCTTCCTGCTTCACGGGATCACCGGCAGTGGCAAGACCGAAGTCTATTTCCGGTGGCTCGCGGCATTGCTCGCGTGTGATCCGTCCGCGCAGGCGCTGGTGCTGGTGCCCGAGATTGCCTTGACGCCCCAGTTCGCGCAGCGCATTCGCGAGCGTTTTCCGATGCTGCCGCTCGCCATCCTGCACAGCGACATGCCCGACGCCGAGCGCGCCGCGCACTGGCTGGCGGCGGCCGAGGGGCGCGCCAGGATCGTGCTGGGCACCCGGCTTGCCGTGCTGGTGCCGCTGCCGGCGCTGGTGGCGGTGGTGGTCGATGAGGAACACGATGCGTCTTTCAAGCAGCAGGAGGGGGCACGCTACTCGGCCCGCGACCTGGCCATCGCGCTGGCGGCGCGTCGCGGCCTGCCGATCGTGCTCGGGTCGGCCACGCCGTCGCTTGAGAGCTGGCACGCGGCGCGGCGCGGCCGCTACCGGCTGGTCAGCCTGCGCGAACGCGCCTCGGGCGCGAGTCTGCCGCTGGTGCAGCGCATGGCGCTGCGCGGTGCACGGGTTCAGCATGGTCTGACCGATCCGGCGATCGCGGCGATCAACGAGACCGTCGCCCGTGGCGAACAGGCCCTCATCTTCCTGAATCGCCGCGGCTATGCGCCGGTCCTGAACTGCGGCGCCTGCGGCTGGCTCAGCCGGTGCGACCAGTGCGACGCCTATCGAGTCATGCATAAGGTCCCACACAGGGTCGCACACAGGGTCCCGCACAGGGTGATGCATCAGGCCGCGCATCAGGCTGACGCTGTCCTGCCTGTCTCACCCCAGCGCTATCGGTTAGTGTGTCATCACTGCGGCGCAGATCAGCCCGTACCAAGATCTTGCCCCGACTGTGGAAATGTTGATCTGGCCGGACTCGGGCGCGGTACCCAGCGACTCGAAGAGGGTCTGCAGTCGCTGTTTCCAAGCGCGCGGATCGGCCGGCTCGACCGCGATGTTGCCCGCCGGCGCGGCGCCGCGCAGCAGATGCTCGATGCCGCCCATGCCGGCGAGGTCGATCTGCTGGTCGGCACCCAGATGCTTGCCAAGGGTCACGACTTCCGGCGTCTCACCCTGGTGGTGGTGGTCGACGCCGACGCTGCCCTTTTTGCCGCCGACTTTCGCGCGCCTGAGCGGCTCTTTGCCACGCTGATGCAGGTGGCCGGGCGGGCCGGGCGCCATCATGCCGCCAGCCGGGTGCTGATCCAGACGCGCTTTCCGGAGCATCCGGTGTTCGTCGCTCTGGCCGCCCACGACTTCGATCGCTTCGCTGCCGACCAGCTCACCGAACGCGAGCAGGCCAGCCTGCCGCCCTTCGTGCATCAGGCGCTGCTGACCGTGCAGGCCCGAGCGGCCGATGACACCATCGCTTTCCTTGCCGATGCCCGACACCGCTTACTGTCGGCCGACACCGATCCGCCGATTCCGGACACCGTGCTGGCCGCGCTCACCGTCTGCGACCCGGTGCCGATGCCGCTTGCCCAGATGCGCGGGCTGGCCCGTGCGCAGATGCTGATCGAGTCGCCGTCGCGCCCGGCGCTGCATGCGGCGCTCGGCCCCTGGCTTGCCGCCCTGCGTGCCCAGCGCCATCCGGCGCGCTGGCAGCTGGTCGTCGATCCGCTTGAAATCTGACCCGATGTCATCCCCCGAAAAACCATGATCGACACCCTCAATGACGCGCAGCGCGAGGCTGTCCGATACCTCGATGGCCCTTGCCTGGTGATTGCCGGAGCCGGCAGCGGCAAGACCCGGGTGATCACCCGCAAGATCGTCCATCTGATCGAGAGCGGCGTCACGCCCCGGGCGATTGCTGCGATCACCTTCACCAACAAGGCGGCCCAGGAAATGGCCGTGCGTCTGAAGGTGTTGGTCAGCCTGCGCTAAAGCGATCGGCCGCTGGTCTCGACCTTCCATTCGCTTGGCGTGCAGATGCTGCGCGAAGACGGCGCTTCGATCGGCCTGAAGAAGGCGTTTTCGATTCTGGATGCCGATGATGCCGGCTCGATCATCGCTCAGCTGGTGGGCACCACCGACCGCAAGGTGGCGCGTGCGGTTCAAAGTCAGATCTCGCTCTGGAAGAACGCCGGCCTGGAGCCCGAGGAAGCCGCGGCCTCAGCCCGCGACAACCAGGCGCATGCCGCCGCGCACGCCTATCGCGACTATGCCGCCACCCTCAAGGGCTATCAGGCAGTCGACTTCGACGACCTGATCGGCCTGCCGCTGCACATGCTGCGCACCCAGCCCGAGGTGACCGAACGATGGCAGAACCGCCTGCGCTATCTGCTGGTCGACGAATACCAGGACACCAATGCCACGCAATACGAGCTGCTCAAGCGCCTGGTCGGACCGCGTGCCGCGTTCACCGCGGTCGGCGACGACGATCAGTCGATCTATGGCTGGCGGGGCGCGACGCTCGAAAATCTGCGGCGCCTGACCGTGGATTTCCCGAAGCTCAAGGTGATCAAGCTCGAACAGAACTACCGCTCGAGCCGCAACATCCTGACCGCGGCGAATCAGCTGATCGCCAACAACCCCAAGCTGCATGAGAAGCGCCTCTGGTCGGAGCTCGGTGTGGGTGATCCGGTGCGGGTGGTGCCGATGGACGACGACGAGACCGAGGCCGAGTCGATCGCGATGCGCCTGCAGTCACTGCGCTTTGAGCGCCGCGGCAAGTTTTCGGACTATGCGGTGCTCTATCGCGGCAACCACCAGGCGCGGATCATCGAGCAGGCGCTGCGCAAGGAGAAGATTCCGTATGTGCTGTCGGGTGGCCAGTCGTGGTTCGAGCGCGCCGAGATCCGCGATGTGATCGCCTGGCTTCGGCTGCTGGCCAATGACGACGACGATCCGGCTTTCATCCGATCCATCACCACGCCCAAGCGCGGCATCGGCGCGCAGACACTGCAGGCGCTGGGCAACTATGCTGCGCAGCGCCAGCGCTCGATGTTCGCGGCGCTCTTCGAGAGCGGCGCCGAGTCGCATCTGCCGGCGCGCCAGATTGGGCCGCTGCGCGAGTTCGGCGAGTTCGTCAACCGGATCGGCTGGCGTGCCAAGAAGGAGCCGCCGGGCGAGCTGCTCGAGGAGCTGCTCAAGGCCATCGATTATCACGAGCACCTGCTGGCGACTTGCGATGAACGCCAGGCCAGCCAGCGCTGGCAGAGCGTCACCGATTTCGTCGCCTGGATTGCCAAGCGCGGCGAGGAGGACGGCAAGACGCTGATCGAGCTGGCCCAGACGATCGCGCTGCTGTCGCGTCTGGATGGCAAGGATGCCGATGCCGACGCGGTGCGCCTGACCACGGTGCACGCCTCGAAGGGTCTGGAGTTTCCGCATGTCTTTATTGCCGGCTGCGAAGAAGGGCTGATGCCGCATTCAGGCGATGCCAAGGTCGACGGCGAAGAGGGCGAGGATGCCGATGCGCCGCAGCAGCGAATCGAGGAGGAGCGGCGCCTGATGTATGTGGCGGTGACGCGCGCTCAGCGCACGCTGACCATCAGCTGGTGTCGCGAACGCAAGCGGGCCAAGAGCACCCTGGCCCGCTTGCCTTCGCGTTTCATTGAAGAGATGAAGCTCGATGCCCAGGGCGGTGCGTCGGCGGTGGTGAGCACCGAGTCGGCCAAGCAGCGTCTTGCGGCACTCAAGGGACTGCTCAAGCCCTGAAACAACAAGGCCGCGTCAGAGCGCGGCCTTGGCATACCGACAGTGCAGGTCGGCTTACTTGGCGGCAGCCACCATGTACTGGACCGCTGCTTTGATATCGTCGTCGCTGGCGCCCGAACCGCCCTTGGCCGGCATGGCGTTCTTGCCCTTGATCGCCGAGGCGTAAAGGGTGTCCATACCGGTGGCGATGCGCGGGCCCCAGGCAGCCTTGTCGCCGAACTTGGGCGCGCCGGCCACACCGGCCGCATGGCAGGCCATGCAGATCGAGTCGTAGAGCTTCTTGCCGGCCTCGGATGAGGGCGCGGCGGCTGCTGCGACCGCCGCGACAGCAACCGGTGCTGCCGCTGCCGCTGCGGGTGCTGCTGCAGCCGGCATCGGTGCGGAAGGTGTTGCAGCCGGCATCGGTGCTGGCGGTGCTGTGGCCGCAGCCGGAGCCGGCGCTGCCGCAACCGCCGCAGCAGGTGCCTGGGGTTCGGCAAACGTCGCACCGGCTTTGTTCGTCATGTAGACCACCGCGCGACCGATCTCGGTATCGTCGTATTCGCCGCCGCCCTGAGCCGACATGGCGTTCTTGCCCTTGAGCGCCGAGGTGAGCAGCGCGTCATAGCCGGCCTTGATCCGCGGCGCCCAGGCAGCGGCATCGCCGAACTTGGGCGCGCCGGCAACACCTGCCGCATGGCAGGCCGAGCATTGGGCGGTGTAGACCGCCTCGCCCGAGCGCAGCACCTTCGGCGCATTGGCGTCTTTCAGCTCGAAATAGGCGACCGGCTTGATCCGGGCATCGATCGCCTCGGCCGACATCGAATCGGTGCCGGCGCCGGTGCGCTTGTCTGAATTGACGTAGCTGACCAGCAGCACGATCACCAGAATCGGGACGATCAGGGACAGGACAACGACGGTGATCAGTTGGCCGGGGGTCTTGATAAAGCTCGAATGCTCACTCATGCCGTTTTCCTGAGGCGCTAACGCGCATGCCACATCGGGCGGTTGCAAAGCGCAAAGTATAGCTGGAAGCATGTTTGCGCTGCAGCATCCGGCTGCGACAGGCTACAATCGTCGATCACGCGCCCGTAGCTCAGGGGATAGAGTATTGGCCTCCGAAGCCAAGGGTCGCACGTTCGATTCGTGCCGGGCGCGCCAGTTTCCGCTTTTCCCCCGTGCTGCGTCCGAGCCCCTGGCGTCATGCCGACGGTGCCGACCGGCGTGACTTCTCATCCATTCTCACCCTCCTAGCGCGGCGCGTTTTCAAGTGAAACCCGGGATCAGCACCCGTATCCTCCACGCCGATCGGCTCGCCGGCAGCGAGCACGACGCGGTTCACAAGCCTTTGCATGTGGCGGCCACCTACGCCTACCCGAATGCACGGGCGCTGGCCGACGTTTTTCAGGGACGCCAGTCGGGCTATGTCTATTCGCG
>CAIKZV010000276.1 GCA_903831925.1 uncultured Burkholderiales bacterium | reverse complement strand
GTGCGCCAGCGCGACCAGGGCGACCGCCACGCCGGCGACCAGCGCCAGCAGCGCCGCGCCGAAACCGATCCCGAGCGAGTTGCGAAACAGCGCCCAGCTCATCGGCGAAAGATCTCCTTCAGTTGCCCGGTGGCTCGGTCCAGATCGCGCAGGAGAGCGATCCAGTCTGGCTGGAGGGTTGGCGTGGCTGGGGTGTCCGCTTCCAGGGCCGCCGACGCAGCGAGCTGCTCACGCACGGTGGCCTTTTGGAGATACTCGAACAGCTTCTGCGCCGCCGTGGGATGGGGCGCATCTCGGATGACCGCAACCGTGTTGGGAATCAGCAGCAATTCCAAGGTGAGTGGCAAAGCGGCCACCGGCAACCCTTCGCGCCGGCCGGATTCGATGTCGTCCGAATCCGTAAGCCCAACCAAGGCCTCACCCCGCGCAACTCGTTGGACGACATGCGAGTTGCCCTCCTCGATGAACGGCTGGTTGGCTGCCAATGCACGACACCAGACGAGCCAGTTACTCTCACCCCAGTGCAGCCGTAGGGCGTTGAGATGCGTCGAGGTGGTACCGAACAGCGGAAAAGCGAGCGACAGCTTGCCTCGCCAGCGGGAGTTCGTGAGTTCCATCAACGAACTGGGATAATCCACCATTGCGAGCCGATTGGTGTTTACTACCAGCCGACGGCTGCGCTGACCAAAAAACGCCCAACCATTGGTCTCCCGAAAAACACCGGCCGCAGCAAGCTGGCGCGCACGGAACTCCTCGTTGCCCCAAAACACGTCACAAACCGGATGCTCCCGTTCGGCGAGCAGTCGATTGGCAAGACCGACGGTTTTCACCGCCTCGCTGTCGAAGACCGGTTTGACCTGAATGCCAGTCTGCTTTGTGAAATTGGCAAGAATGGGTTCGGCAAAGACCTGATCTTGGGCGCAATAGAGGACAACTTTCTCGACCCACGCGTTCCTTTCATAAATCGCGCCCCCGCCGGCAACGACGAAAGCCAAAACAATCAGCATGAGTGCGCTCAACCAAAGCTGTATGGCAACTCGTTGACCTGCCCTGCTTCGGCTTACCAAGGAAACCAAGCCGCCAACAACTATCGCCATCAGTGCCAGACCGAGCAAAGGAACGCCAAGAAGCACTAGGCTATGTGCCAGTAATCCTTGCATTGCCATCATGCTCACGCCGTCCTCCGGTGATACCACCACCACTCGGCCATGAGCACGGCGAGGGCGGCGGCGGCGAACCACCGCCACCATTCGAGGTTCGCCCGCTTGAGCGTCGTGGCGGCGACCTCGCCGTGGCGGCCAAGGCTCAGTTCGTTGCGCGGGGCGATGCTGCTCTCGGTGGCATCCAGCACGTTCGCACAGAAGGCGAGCTGGTTCGTGCCCAGCGCGATCCGGTAGGTGCCCTGCTTGGCCGTTTCACCGAAGACCAGCTCACGGGCCTCGGGACCCAGCAGCACCTCCTTCACCGTGTTGTCCGGCAGCGTGATCTTGGCGGACGCGGGCTGACCGAGATCACCCAGCGGCAGGCGGAACGCGTCGCCCGCACGGATGCTGAACTGGTCCGCCTTGGCCGTGGCGGGGTTCAGCCAGTCCACCGCATTGGCAATAAAGATGGGGAAGCTGATCCGCAGCGGCCAGGTGCTCTGG
>CAIKZV010000275.1 GCA_903831925.1 uncultured Burkholderiales bacterium | reverse complement strand
GGGTCATGGTGTTGAACGACTGGGTCAGCATGCACAGCTCATCGCGCCCGCTGTAGTCCTTGACCGGCCGGAAGTCGCCTTCTGCAACCGCCCGCGTGCCGGCCGCCAGCATCGCCAGCGGGCCGGTCATCCAGCCGGCCAGCAAAAACGAGGCGGCAATCGCCGAAAAGCCGGTCAGCATCAGGGTCACTGCCATGGTGATTCGAAAGATCCGCTTCAGCCCGGTTCGCGCCAGCGACAGCTCCTGATAGTCGCGCCAGCCCTGCTGCACCGCTTCGGCATTGCCGGCGAGCGTGGGCGGCACGGCCTGCAGCAGTTGCAGCAGGCGGGGCTCACCACCGAACTGGCCGCCGACAATGATCGACTCGATCACCCGCAACTTGAGACCGCGCGACTCGCTGCTGGCGTCGGTGGGCTCGACCGCGGCATAACTGCGCGACGCACGCGCCTGGCGCAGCGAGGCGGGTGACGGCAGATCGGGCACCAGCTGCGCGAATCCGCCGCCGCTGGCCAGCACGATGCGGCCATTGCCGGCAACGATCAGGGCTTCCTGCGCGCCGGACCGTTCACGCAGTCGATCGAGCATGGACGGCCACTGACCCGGTGGCTGCTCGGCGAGCTCCAGCGATATCGAACGGGCCTTCGACTGCAGATCGGCCAGCAGCGCATCGAGCGAGGCGCGCCCGAGGGTCAGGCCCGATTCGAGCGCACGCTCCATCGGCACGTCGTACCAGGACTCGACAGAGCGGCCCAGGAACTGCACCGCCACCACGAAGATCAGCAGCGCCGGCAACAGCGTCATGAGCGTGAAGGCCAGCGCCAGTCGGGCCATCAGGCGGGTGCCGAACACCCCCGCGCGCCAGCGCTGCCACAGGCGCCGCGCGAGCTCGGCCGACAGCACAAACAGCGCGACACCGATCGCGATGTTCAGGCCGAGAAGCAGACCGTAATGACGCTCGAGCAGGCGGTCGTTGCCGCTGGCGACCGCCAGCAACGCCAGAAGAACGGCTGCCAGCACCAGCGACACCAGCAGCGACAGCCGCAAGGTGCGTGTTACGGAGCGCTCTTCGGGAGCTCCGGCTTGATATTGAACCGCTTCCATTCGGATTGAGGGTTCCAGTCCCGGCTGGTAATGGCGGTGATCTGAAAGGGTTTGGGCAGCTGATCGGTATCGAGCCGCAGCCTCAGCCAGCCTTCGTAGCTGACGCCCGGACGAACCCGCTCGCGCGGCATGACCCGCCAGCCCCGCAGATGCGACATCGCGTCAAGCGCCTCGGACAGGGTCGAATAGCTGCCCGACACGCCATTGAGCAGCACCCGATACTGCCGGGTGAGGGCGAAATAGGAGAGCCGGTGCGTCTGGGTCGCGACCGCCGCCCGATCATCCCACCAATACCAGCGCGGCCGGCGCAATTCGAACTCGACCAGGAAATAGAGCGGAACGCCCCGGTTGACGGCATCTTCGAGCGCCGGACTGAGGGTCAGCGAGAAGTCGGACGACAACAGCCAGGCCTCGCCGTCGGCAGAGAGCTCGAAGGCGACCTGCTCGACATCGATGGCGTCGGCGCTGTGAGCGGCAGGCAGCAAGGCCATCAGCGCCACATTCAACAGCGCCCTGATGGCAGTGCGTCGCTTCAAGGGCGCTTTGTCAGAAGGGCAAAAAAGTAAGCGTCATGCTCGCGCACGGGGTCCGAGCGGGGTAGAAGCTGGCCGACCGGTTCGGTGTGTCCATCGGGCCAGGTCCAGTCAAGTGAGAGATGCGAGGCATCCGGCTGCGACTCGAGAAAGCGTTCGATGATCACCGCCCCCTCATCAGGAAACACCGAGCAGGTGACATAGAGCAATTTACCACCTGGCCTGAGCAAGGGCCAAAGCGCCTGAAGCATCCTCCGCTGCCCGGCAGCCAGTGTGGCGATATCGCCACGGCGACGCAGCCAACGGACATCCGGATGTCGCCTGACGATGCCAGAGGCGCTGCAGGGCGCATCGAGCAGGATGCGATCGAAGGGGCGGCCATCCCACCAGGTGTCGGGGCGCAGCGCATCGGCTGCGCGCACCTCGACCGTCGCCGGGGCGACCGGCAGGCCGGCGCGGGCGAGATTGGCCTCGATGCGCCGGCAGCGGTTCGCGTCGACATCGATTGCCAGAAGATCGACCCGCGCCAGTTCAAGCATGTGGCAGGACTTGCCGCCCGGTGCGGCACAGGCGTCGAGCACCCGCTGGCCGTCGGCCAGATCGAGCAGCCGCGCCGCCATCTGCGCGCCGGCGTCCTGCACCGACACCTCACCTTGCGCAAAACCCGGGATCGCCTCGACCGGCACCGCGCGCTCGAGCGCCAGCGCCTGCGGCCCGACCACGCGGGTGGCGATGCCGGCCTGCGCCAGCTTGGCAACACAGTCGGCGAGGTCGATGCGCTGCAGATTGACCCGCAGCACCAGCGGCGCGTGTCGATTGCCGGCCTGCGCAATCGCCTGCCAGTCGTCGGGATAGTCCTGCGCCAGCCGATCGAGCCACCACTCGGGATGCTCGTAACGCACGACCCGGTCATCCGCGATCTCGGCAAGCAGCACCTCGCGCTCGCGCCCGAAGCGGCGCAAGGTGGCATTCAGAAAGCTCGCCGCGCCCGCCGGCGAGCGCGACAGGGTACGGGCGGCCGAGACCGCCTGATCGACGATGACCGCAGCCGGGCGGATCGGATCGAGCAGCTGGACCAGTGCCACCCACTGCAGGGCGGCGATCGCAGGCAAAGGGTCACGGCCATTCAAACGGGAAGTGAGCGCCCGCAGGCGTCCGAGCGCTCGGACGGTCTGATAGGCCATGTCGCGCGCCGGCGCCCGCGACGACGCCGGCAGCGATGCAGTGCGGGCATCGAGCGCATCGGGCAGGCGATGGCCGGTCAGCAGATCGGCGACCGCCTGGGCAGCCGCCAGCATCTCGTCCGCCAGCGGCGCGCGATCGGCAGCAGGATTCGAGGTCAGCGGCGTCTTCCCGGTCGGGCGGCAGCCATCTGCATCAGCCGATCGACACGCTCTTCGGTCGCCGGATGGGTCGAGAACAGGCCGCGCAGCCCACCGCCCGATAGCGGATTCATGATCATCATCTGGGCGGTCTCGGGATGCTGCTCGGCGGTGGAGATCGGCATGCCCTGCGCGAAGCGGTGGATCTTGTCGAGCGCCGAGGCCAGGGCCGCCGGGTCGTCGGCGATCTCGGCGCCCAGGCGATCGGCTTCAAACTCGCGCGAGCGCGAAATCGCCATCTGGATCAGCATCGCCGCGAAGGGCGCCAGAAGCGCCACCGCAATGCCGGCGATCGGATTGCCGGGGCGCCCCTCGGCATCGCGACCACCGAAGAACATCGCAAAGTTGGCGAGCGCCGAGATCGCGCCGGCCATGGTCGCCGACACCGTCGAGATCAGGATGTCGCGGTGTTTGACATGGGCAAGCTCATGGGCCATCACACCGCGCAGCTCGGCTGCGCTGAGGGCCCGCAGGATGCCGGTCGTCGCGGCCACCGCGGCATGCTGCGGATTGCGGCCGGTGGCAAAGGCGTTAGGCGCATCCTCGTCAATCAGATAGACCCGCGGCATCGGCAGCTCGGCGCGCTGCGCAAGCTCCTGAACCATGCGATAGAACTGGGGCGCGCTTGCCTCGTCCACCTCGCGGGCGTTGTACATCTTCAGGACCATCCGGTCGGAGAACCAGTAGGCGAAGAAATTCGACAGCAGGGCAAAGCCAAGCGCCAGCAGCATGCCCTGCTGCCCGCCGATGGCAGCGCCGACTGCGCCGAACAGCGCGGTGATGCCCGCCATCAGCACGGCGGTCTTGATCCAGTTGAACATTGATTCCTCCAGGTCGGCCGCAGCCGACGATCGACGAACAGTCCGTTGAATACCCCG
Organism: uncultured Burkholderiales bacterium; assembly: GCA_903831925.1. Taxonomy (GTDB): domain Bacteria; phylum Pseudomonadota; class Gammaproteobacteria; order Burkholderiales; family Burkholderiaceae_E; genus UBA4615. Next base: position 1,253 of record CAIKZV010000275.1, on the reverse strand, counting down.
ATGAACACGAGTTCGGCCGGGCAGGATACCCGCGGGGCGAGCCATCCTCCAGATATCCGTGCAACCCGTCGGGAATCAACCGTGCGCAGGGGGCGGCACGGTGGCTGCCGGAGATTGCAGCCGGTCACCGGCACCGATCGGAAAGCCGGCGACGAACTCTGTCGCAGGCAGACGTCGGCCGCCGGCACGCTGCAGTTCGAGCAGATCGACCGCGCCGGCCTGATCGGGGCCGCCACAGGCGACCCTGAGGGCGCCCTCGTGCATCCCGATCACAGTGCCCGGTTCGACCGTACCGACCTGCGCTTCGACCTGCGGCATGACCTGCGGCGTCGGCTCGACCACCCGGGCCCGCCAGAGTTTGAGCGCGGTGCCGGGCAGGCGGGCCAGTTCGGCCACGCAGCCCGGCGCCGGATCGAAAGCACGCAGCTGATCGACGATGGCCTGCGCCGGTCGCGACCAGTCGATCAGGGCATCGGCCTTGACGATCTTGCCGGCGTGGGTGATGCCGTCGGCCGGTTGCGCCGCCATGGGGAGCCGGTCGGCCTCGAGCAGGCTGATGGCCTCGACGATCGCCCGGGCGCCAAGCACAGCCAGTCGGTCGTGGACGCTGCCCGAGGTCTCGTCGCGACCGATCGGCATCGGCCGAACCAGCCGGATCGGTCCGGTATCGAGCCCGACATCCATCTGCATGATCGTGATGCCGGTCTGCGCGTCGCTCGCCTGCACTGCCCGCTGGATCGGCGCCGCACCGCGCCATCGCGGCAGCAGCGAAGCATGGATATTCAGGCAACCGAGCGGCGGCACTGCCAGCACATCGGGCGGCAGCAGCAGACCGTAGGCCGCCACCACCATCGCCTGGCAACCGACGCCCTGCAGTCGCTGCGTCACCTCGGGGTCGCGCAGCGTACGCGGCTGCCAGACCTCGATCCCATGCGCCTGCGCCCATTGCTTGACCGGACTGGCGAGCAGCTTTTGACCGCGCTGCGCCGGTTTGTCGGGTCGGGAGAGGACCAGGGCAATCTCGTGACCGGCCTCGTGCAGCGCCTGCAACGCCAATTGCGCGAACACCGGGGTGCCGGCAAAGATCAGTTTCAAGGGGTCACACCGGCGGGGTCGTGGGGTGAGGCCTGAGGCTTCAGGCCGTCTGGCGATCGAGCTTGAGCATCTTGCTGCGGATGCGACTCTGCTTCAGTCGCGAGAGGTATTGCACGAAAACCTTGCCCTGCAGATGATCCATTTCATGCTGGATGCAG
>CAIKZV010000274.1 GCA_903831925.1 uncultured Burkholderiales bacterium | reverse complement strand
TCGACCACCATGTCGCGGGCCAATGCCTGCGGATGCGAGAGTGCTTCGCCGATGGAATGGACCGGACCGGCCGGCACGCCGGCCGCCTCGAACGCGGCCATCCAGTCGGCGCGGTCACGCGTCACCATGACGCCGTTGATCGCTTCGACCAGTGCCGGCAGATTGGCCATGCGGGCGGTGTTGTCGTGAAAGCGTTGATCGGTGCGCCATTCGGGATGGCCGAGCACCTCGCAGATGCGCTCCCAGTTGGCCTGATTGGCGCCGCCGATATTGAGCCAGCCGTCGCGGGCCTGAAAGGCCTGATAGGGCGCTGCCAGCACATGGCCCGAGCCGAGCGGCGCGGGTGACTGGCCGGTGGCAAAGAAGATGGCCGCATGCCAGTAGGTTTGCTGCATGGCGGCCTCCATCAGTGAGGTATCGACGCGCTGGCCCTGGCCGGTTTTCAGCCGATGTACATAGGCCGCGATGATGCCGGTCGCGGCCAGGATGCCCGAGTTGATGTCGGCAACCGAATTGCCGGGTTTGGCCGGCGGGCGGCCCGGCTCGCCGGTGATGCTCATCAGTCCTGCAAAGCCTTGCGCGATCAGGTCGAAGCCGCCGGTACTGGCCATCGGGCCTTGCAGACCGTAGCCGGTCACGCTGCAAAGGATCAGCCCCGGGTTACGCGCATGCAGCACATCCCAGCCGAGCCCGAGCTTGTCGAGCGTGCCGGGGCGATAGTTTTCGATCAGCACGTCGGCCGAATCGATCAGCCGCAGCAGCGCCTGCAGGCCGTCCGCATGCTTGAGATTGAGTGCGATGCCGCGCTTGTTGCGATTCAGGATCATGTAGGGCGCGGATACGCCATTGACCCGGGGCTCGCGGTAAGCCCGCGAATCGTCGCCGCCCGGGAATTTCTCGACCTTGATCACCTCGGCGCCCATGTCGGCGAGCATCATGCCGGCGGTGGGGCCAGCCATGATCTGGGCGAGTTCAATGACTCGCAGGCCGTTCAGCGGGCCGCTTGCAGGCGTGCTCATGTCAGTGTCCGGTGAAGGTTGGCGGCTGCTTGGCCAGGAAGGCGGCATAGCCGATTTGGAAGTCTTCGGTGTCGAAGCAGTCGAAACATGCGTCGTTTTCGATGTCGGTGATCGGTGCCGGATTGCCGAGTCGGCGGGCGAACTGCTTGTGCCAGCGCGCCACCAGCGGTGCGCCGTCGGCGATGCGTCGTGCGGTCGCCAGCGTCTCGGCAGCCACCTGGTCGTCGGGAACGATGCGGGTCACAAGTCCTTTGTCGCGGGCCTCTTGGGCATCGAAGATCCGGCCTTCAAGCAGAATTTCGAGGGCGATGCTGCGGCCGACCAATTGCACGAGCGGCGCCATCTCGGCATAGGCCATGACCAGCCCGAGATTCTTGATCGGCGCGCCGAAACGGCTCGATTCGCCGCAGATGCGCAGATCGGCGAGCGCCGCGATCTCAAGCCCGCCACCGACGCAGATGCCATGGATTTGCGCGACCACCGGATGCCTGCACGCCGCGATCTGAGCGGCCGTGCGGTGCATGTCGCGACCGTATTCGATGCCCTGCGCCTTGTTGCTGCGTTCGGTCGCGAACTCGGCGATATCGTTGCCCGGTGAAAACGCCCGCGTGCCGGCGCCGCGCACGATGATGCAGCGCAGGTCGTCTTCGGCTGAAAGGGCCTCGAAAGCTTCGCCCAGGCCACGCCACATCGGACGCGTCATGGCGTTGAGCTTGTCGGGGCGATTGAGGATGACAGTTGCGATGTCGCCGTCGCGTTCGATCAGGATCTCGTTCATGGATGCAGACAGGGATGAGAGCCGCTTTGACCTATTCGGCCTTGATGTTCAGGTCGCGGACCATCTTGGCGTATTTGGCGTTTTCGGCGCGAATGAATTCGCGAAATGCGTCGGGCGTGCGCGGCCCGCCGAACTGCACGCCCTGAGGGTCGAGCTTGGCACGAACCTCAGGGTCGGCCAGCACCTTCTTCACCGCAGCGTCGATCTTCATGACCATGTCGGCGGGCATTCCCTTCGGTCCCATGATCGAATACCAGTTGGTGACATCGAAGCCGCGGATGCCTTTTTCGTCGAAGGTCGGTACGTCGGCAAGTTGCGCCAGCCTTTGCGGTGTCGAGATGGCAAGGGCGCGCAATTTGCCGGATTTGATCTGCTCGAGCACTGGCGGCATGGTGTCGAAATTCGCATTGACCTGGCCCGCGACCAGATCGATCACCGCCTGCCCGCTGCCCTTGTAGGGAATATGGGTCATCTCGGTTCCGGTGATCTGATTGAAGAGGGCGCCGGCCAGATGCTGTGTGCTGCCCACACCCGAGGAGGCATACGTGAGCGTGCCGGGCTTGGCCTTGGCCAGTGCGATCAGTTCTTCAACCGATTTGGCCGGCAGGCTCGGTGTGACCACCAGCACATTCGGCACATAGCCGATATAGGTGATCGGTGTGAAATCGGTGAGCGCGTCGAAGGGCACTTTGGCCAGGACGTGGGGCGCGATCGCATTGCTGTTGGCATGGCCCGCCAGCAGCGTGTAGCCGTCTGGCGGACTCTTGGCGACCAGGTCGGCCGCAATCGTGCCCGAAGCGCCGGCACGGTTTTCGACGACGATCGGCTGTCCGAGCAGTTCACCGAGTTTCGGGGCAATCGCTCGCATGACAATGTCTGTGCCACCGCCCGGCGCAAATCCCACCAGCAATCGGATCGGCTTGGCGGGCCAGGATTGCGCTGCTGCGGTCAGTGGCAGGGTGAGGGCGGCCGCAGCGAGCAGACGGATGGCTGAGCGCACCGCGCCGCGTGCCGCGGTGCGTCGCGCAAGGAATGTCCTGGTCATGGCGTGTCTCTGTCTTGTTTTTTAGGGGGTCGTCGCGCAGCCGAGCGGGTCAGGCCGAGGGTGGGTGCCGCGCGGTGTCAGCAAGATAATCGATTGCCGCCTGCGTGCCGCCACGGGTATGCGGCACGCCCGCGCGCTGCAGCCCCATTTCGACGCCGCCTAAGGTGCCGATCAGCGTGAGATCGTTGAAGTCGCCAAGGTGGCCGATGCGAAATACCCGACCGGAGAGCTTGGCCAACCCGGCCCCCAGCGACATGTTGAAGTGCTCAAGCACGATGCGTCGAAGCGCATCGGCGTCATGCACTTTGCCGGATGCATCAGTCGGCATCATGACCGCGGTGACCGCAC
>CAIKZV010000273.1 GCA_903831925.1 uncultured Burkholderiales bacterium | reverse complement strand
GATCTTCATCTACGAATCGCGACCGAACGTGACCATCGATGCCGCCGGCCTGTGCATCAAATCGGGCAATGCCACCATCCTGCGCGGCGGCTCCGAGGCGATCCACAGCAACCGGGCGCTCGCCGAACTGATCCGCGAAGGCCTGGTCGGCGCAGGTCTGCCGGCCGATGGGGTGCAGCTCATCGCCACCACCGACCGGGCCGCAGTCGGCGCCCTGATCACCAGCCCGCAATGGGTCGACGTGATCGTGCCGCGCGGCGGCAAGTCGCTGATCGAGCGCATCTCGAACGACGCGAAGGTGCCGGTGATCAAGCACCTCGACGGCATCTGCCATGTCTATATCGACGACCAGGCCGACCTCGACAAGGCGGTGGTCATCGCCGACAACGCCAAGACCCAGCGCTATTCGCCGTGCAACACCATGGAGACCCTGCTGGTCCATCAGGCGGTGGCCTCCGAGGTACTGCCAAGGCTTGGCCGCATCTATGCCGACAAGGCTGTCGAGCTGCGCGGTGATGAAGCCACCTGCTTGATCCTTGCGAAAGCCGGCATCGCCTGCATCGCGGCCACCGAGGAAGACTGGTCGACCGAATACCTCGCGCCGATCCTGTCGATCAGGGTGCTCGACGGCCTGGATGCCGCCATCGAACACATCGCCCGCTACGGCTCGCAGCACACCGATGCGATCGTCACCGAAAACCACTCACGGGCGATGCGATTCGTGCGCGAGGTCGATTCGGCCAGCGTGATGATCAATGCCTCAACACGCTTTGCCGATGGCTTTGAATTCGGGCTGGGCGCCGAGATCGGCATCTCGACCGACAAGCTGCATGCCCGCGGGCCGGTCGGCCTCGAAGGCCTGACCTCGCAGAAATGGGTGGTCTTCGGATCCGGGCAGATCAGGCGCTGAAATCAGGCGCTGAAATCAGGCACTGAGCTGAGGCACTGTGCCGAGGTAGTCGCGCTTGCCGATCTCGACGCCGTTGTGGCGAAGCAGGTCGTAGGCAGTGACCACATGGAAGTAGAAGTTGGGCATCGCCCAGCGCAGCAGGAAAGTCTGGCCATCGAAGGCATAGGTCTGCGCGCGGGTCGGCACTTCGATGCGACGCTCGGCAGACCCTTCGAATTTTTCGCGCGGCACACTGGCGATGAAGGCCCGGGTGCTGGCGATGCGCGCACCGAGCGCCTCGAAGCTGGTCTCGTCATCGGCATGTTTGGGGGCGTCGACACCGGCCAGACGTGCGCAAGCCAGCTTGGCCGCATCGCAGGCAATCTGAACCTGCCGGGTCAGGGGAAACATGTCGGGAAACAGCCGCGCCTGCAAGAGGGCGGCAGGATCGATATTGCGATCTGTGCAATGCGCTGATGCACGACCCAGCATGACGGACAGATTGTCCAGCGTGGCATCGAATACCGGAACACAAGCGTCATAAAGATTCGCCACTGATGACCTCCTACCCTTTGGTGTACGGCGATTTTAGCCCTACGCGCAGGCATCGGCGAAATTCGACATTTCGACACAACTTCACCGGGTCGTCACACAATCGCCAAGGATATTGATTAGCATCCGCGAACTTTGCGAAAAAAAGATTTTTACAAACTTGAACAGTCTCGCGTAAGTTTTGTCTGGCGGCACTTCCGCCTGGCGGCACTTCCGCCTGGCGTTAATTCCGTCAGTTTCCGCAGTAAAAACTAATTTTTTTCCTTTGCTGAAAACTATCCAGGATCAGGCAAACATGACCCTTCCGTCAGACAACGCGCAACGCACTGGTCACGACCCGGCAACAGACTCGACCGAAGTTCTGCGCCTGCACGAGGAGACCGCCCGGGTCTCCAAGGAAGCACGCGTGTCCGGCGAGGTCAGCGTCTCGACGCGAACCCTGACCCGCGACGAGCTGGTGTCTCAGGACCTGGCCCATACCCATGTGGAGGTCACGACCGTCCCGATCGGTCGTGCGGTCGATGCCATCCCACCGGTGCGAGAAGAAGGCGACGTGACGATCTTTCCGGTGATGGAAGAGGTCCTGGTGGTCGAGCGGCGCCTGATGCTCAAGGAAGAGGTTCACATTCGCAAAGTGCGCACGATCGAACGCCATCAGGAGACCGTCACCCTCCGATACCAGGAAGCCGTTGTCTCCCGCAGCTCGGAGACGCCCCCAGATGCCGGTGCTGGCAAGTCAGCCAGTACCGGTCAATAAGCCGCCCCAACCAAAACCCGTTAAGGAAAAATGAACATGGCCTATGAAAAAGTCGTTGCTGCCTATGACACTGCCGCCCACGCCCAGTCCGCTGTCGCCGCGCTTCGTGCCGGTGGATTTGCCGATGCCGACATCAGCGTGATCGATCAGGCCCGCGTGCGCTCGGTCGTCGCCGATATCGCCAATCCCGAAGAAGCCCACGGCATCTGGCACAGCCTCTTCGGACATGACGTCCACGAACACGAGGCCGAGGTCTATCACCGCGCCGTCCAGATGAATGGCGTCGTGCTCGCAGTTCGCGTGCTCGACCGCGAAGTCGCACATGCACTGGGCATCCTCAACACCGCGCGTCCGATCGACGTCAACGACCGCGCCATCACCACCGGCCTGGCCGAGCCGGCACGTGTCGAAGCCATCGCACGCAAGCTTGACTCGGTGCCGCTGGCCGCGAATCAGACGGTTGCAGTGACGCCCAAGCTGGCTGCGGTTCATGACGAAGTCCTGCGCCTGGCCGAAGAGCAGCTGAATGTCGGCAAAGAGATGGTCGAGACCGGCGAGACCCGTGTGCGCCGTTTCGTGACCGAGCGTGAAGTGACCCAGGACGTCAGCCTGCATGAAGAGCATGCGCAGATCCTGCGTCGCGTCGTCACCGATCCCAAGAGCATCGTCGATATCGATTGGGCCGACCGCACGATTCATGTGGTTGAGACCGCCGAGCACGCACTGGTTAGCAAATCGGCCCGTGTCGTCGAGGAAGTCGAGCTCAGCAAGATCGGCTCCGACCATGTCGAGACCGTGCACGAGAAGCTGCGTCGCCAGCAAGTCGAAATCGAGCGCGTCGGTGCCAATGGCAAGACGATTTCGCGTGCCTGAACGATCTGCTGTCGAGATCGCCAGGCGGTCTGCACACTGATCAGACGGTATTTGCAGCCGGCTGATCGCTGAGCTCACTGCTTGCACGGGGCGTCCGATTCGGTTCGGGCGCCCCGATTTTTTTGGGCAGGCCGGATGCGGCCAGAAGAGCGAGGCCTGATGGGGGTCAGGCATGTTGATAGAATCCGGCGATGCTCTGGGTCAAATCTTTTCACATCATCTTCGTGACCAGCTGGTTCGCGGGCCTGTTCTATCTGCCGCGGGTCCTTGTCAACCTGGCCATGGTCGAGCCCGACTCGACCGCCGAGCGGGCGCGACTGCTGCTGATGGCCCGCAAGCTCTACCGCTTCATGATGCCGCTGATGGTGCTGGCGCTCGTTTTCGGCCTGTGGCTGTGGCTGGGCTATGGCATCGGCGGCGCCTGGATGCATGCCAAGCTGGCGCTGGTGATCGTGCTGATCGGCTATCACCATGTCTGCGGCGCCATGATCAAACGCTTCGAGCGCGGCGAGAACCGTCGCTCGCATGTCTGGTATCGGTGGTTCAACGAGGCGCCGGTGCTGCTGCTGGTCGCGATCGTGCTGCTGGTGGTGATCAAACCTTTCTGAGACCGATACACCCGATGAAAACCGTTCAGTACTTCATGAGCCCGGTGTCACCCTGGTCCTACCTGGGGCACAAGCGCTTCCTTGCGATGGCCAGTGCCAACGGTGCCCGGGTGCTGCTGCGCCCGATCGATCTCGGGCGGGTTTTTCCGCAATCGGGCGGACTGCCGCTTGCCAAGCGTGCACCGCAGCGCCAGGCCTATCGGCTGCACGAACTGCCGCGCTGGCGTGACCATGTCGGCGTGCCGCTCAATGTGCACCCCAAATTCTTTCCGGCCCCCTCCGACGATGCCGCTCGCCTGATCATCGCCGCAGATCTCGCGCTGGGCACCGAGGCCGCCCTGACGCTCGCAGGCGCCTTCATGAGCGCGGTCTGGGCCGAAGACCGCAATATCGCCGATGCACCGACGCGCGCGGCGATCGTGGCCGAACAGGGCATCGATGCCGCGGCGCTCGAGGCTCGTGCCGAGGACGCTCGCAAAGCCTTCGACACCTATACCGAAGAGGCCATTGCGGCGCAGGTGTTCGGTGTGCCCTGGTATGTCGTCGATGGTGAGCCCTTCTGGGGCCAGGACCGGCTCGACTTCGTCGCCCGCGCGCTGGAGCGAACCTGATGCCCCAGGCGGGCCTGACACGTCGGGGCGATTGAGCGCCCATGGCACTGATCCGGTTTTTCGCTCCCTGCCCGCGTGGACTCGAAGCCCCGCTTGCCGCCGAATTGCGCTCGATTGGCGCGGGCATCCTTGGCGAGCCGCCCGGGGGCGTGCAGTTTGAAGGCGACACCCGCATCGGCCTGGCCGCCAATCTGCACTCACGCATCGCCAGCCGCATCCTGCAGCAGGTGGCAAGCGCCCCCTACAACAACGAAGACGATCTCTATCGCATCGCCAACGACACGCCCTGGGAAACCTGGCACGAGCCGCTGGCTTCGCTGCGCATCGACATCAGCTCGAGCGGCTCGACGCTGCACAGCCTGCAGTTCGCCACGCTGCGCATCAAGGACGGCGTGGTCGACCGGCTGCGCGAGCGTTATGGTGAGCGCCCGTCGATCGAACGCCAGCGTCCCGACCGGCGAATCTTCGTGTTTCTCGATGCCAGCCAGTGCACGCTCTATCTCGACTGGTCGGGCGAGTCGCTCTTCAATCGAGGCTGGCGCCGCGACGGCGCCGACGCACCGCTGAAAGAAAATCTCGCCGCCGGCCTGCTGGCGCTCTCAGGTTGGCAACCGGACATGCCGTTGCTCGATCCCTTTTGCGGCTCGGGGACGATCATCATCGAAGCGGCGATGCAGGCTGCCGGCATTGCGCCAGGCGCCCGCCGGCCGTTTGCCTTCGAACGCATGCGTGGCATCGATCGCAACGAGTGGCAGCGCATGCGTCAGATGACGCCGCGTCCGGTGCCCTCGGCGGTGAGCCTCTTCGGCTCGGATGTCTCGGAGGCCGCGATCGCGGCCGCACGCTCGAACCTTGCCCGCAGCGGCGTCGACCCGTCCTGGGTGCAGTTTCGACAGCGTGATGTCCTGGGTCTTGATACCGCACCGGCGGGCGCCGGCATGCTGCTGGCCAACCCGCCTTACGGCGAGCGGCTCGACATCAAGGGGCGACAGTCGTTTGCCCAGGCGGCACAGTTCTGGCCGGCGTTCGCCACCCTCATGAAGAGTCGTTTTGCCGGCTGGACGGTTTGCCTCTTTACCAGCGATCTCGAGCTGCCCGGCCTGCTGCGCCTGAAAGCCTCAAAACGCACACCGCTCTTTAACGGGCCGCTCGAATGCCGCCTGTTCCGCTTTGAAATGGTAGCCGGCTCGGCCCGAACGCCCAAGCCGCAGACAGCCGGCTGAAAGCCGGTTCAAATTCACACGATGCCGAGATGCTCGGTGCCGGCATACACATCGCGCTGACCGCGTCGGCTGTTGAGCTTGATGCTCAGACGCAGGTCGTTGACCGAATCGGCATGCCGCAGCGCATCAGCCAGCGTGATGCGATTCTGCTCATAGAGGTCGAAGAGCGCCTGATCGAAGGTCTGCATGCCCTGCTCGCGCGATCGCTTGATGATCTCGCGGATCGCGGCCACCTCGCCCTTGAAGATCATGTCGCTGATCAGCGGCGAGTTGAGCATGACCTCGACCGCCACCACCCGGCCGGTGCCCGACTGGTCGGGCAGCAGGCGCTGCGACACGATGCCGCGCAGGTTGAGCGACAGGTCCATCAGGACCTGCGCGCGCCGTTCTTCCGGGAAGAAATTGATGACCCGGTCGATCGCCTGATTGGCATTGTTGGCGTGCAGCGTGGCCAGGCAAAGATGGCCGGTCTCGGCGAACACGATCGCGTTATCCATGGTGTCGCGATCACGGATCTCGCCGATCATAATGACGTCGGGCGCCTGACGCAGCGAGTTCTTCAGCGCAATCGACCAGCTGTCGGTGTCGACCCCGACCTCTCGATGCGTGACGATGCAGTTGGCATGCGGATGCACGAATTCGACCGGATCCTCGATCGTGACGATATGACCGAAACTGTTGCGGTTGCGATGGCCGATCATGCCGGCCAGCGTGGTCGATTTGCCCGAGCCGGTCGCCCCCACCACCAGGACCAGGCCGCGCCCGGTAAGCGACAGGTCGGTCATCGCCTGCGGCAGGCGCAGTTCTTCGAGCGTCGGGATGCGGCTCTGAATCGTTCGGATCACCACACCGACGCGCCCGAGCTGCATGAAGACATTGACCCGGAAACGCCCGACGCCGGTCGGACTGATCGCAAAGTTGAGCTCGCGATTAGCTTCGAAATCGGCAGCCTGGCGATCACTCATGAGCGCGCGCGCCAGCTCCATGGTGTGCTGCGGTGTGAGCGGCACACCCGAGACCGGTGTCACCTTGCCGTCGATCTTGACCGCGGGCGGAAACTCGGCGGTCAGGAAGAGATCGGAGCCGCCGCGCTTGAGCATCAGCCGCAGCAGATCCTGCAAAAAGCGCGATGCCTGTTCGCGCTCCATGGTGCGGGTCCGGGCGAGGCTGTCGCCGCCTTCAGTCGTCGAGCTGTCGGGATTGCTCATGCGGCAGTGCCTCGGTCTTAGCCAGGGAAATTGTCTTTATTGGCGGCGGCACTTCGCGCCTCGGCCATCGAGATCAGGTTGCGCTTGACCAGATCGGTCAGGCATTGGTCGAGCGTCTGCATGCCGACCGCAGCGCCGGTCTGGATCTACGCATTCATCTGCGCGACCTTGGCTTCGCGGATCAGATTCCGGATTGCCGGTGTGCCGATCATGATTTCATGGGCCGCGATGCGGCCAGTGCCATCCTTGGTCTTGAGCAGCGACTGCGAAATCACTGCCTTCAGCGACTCCGACAGCATCGAGCGGACCATCTCCTTTTCCGCTGCCGGAAACACGTCAATCACGCGATCGATGGTCTTGGCCGCGCTCGAGGTGTGCAGGGTGCCAAAGACCAGGTGGCCGGTTTCGGCGGCGGTCAGCGCGAGGCGAATGGTTTCGAGGTCGCGCAACTCGCCCACGAGGATCACGTCGGGG
>CAIKZV010000272.1 GCA_903831925.1 uncultured Burkholderiales bacterium | reverse complement strand
CCGACCACCCCCAATCCGACATCAGGTTTTTTCCTGATGTTTCGCAAGGACGAAACCGTCGAGCTCGACATGAGCGTCGACGAGGCCCTGAAGTATGTCGTGTCGATGGGCGTGGTCGTGCCCCCGGTCCGATCGATTGCGACCCCGGTCACCGTCGTCGCCCCTCTGAATAAAGCGGAGATTCACTGAGCATGCGCACTTGCTATACCGGCGAGGTTTCACTCGATCATCTCGACCAGGTCGTCACGCTTTTCGGCTGGGTGGCCAGGCGCCGCGACCATGGTGGCGTCATCTTCATCGATCTGCGCGATCGCGCAGGGCTGGCGCAGGTGGTCTGCGACCCCGACCGTCCGCAGATGTTCGAGGCCGCCGAGCGCATCCGCAACGAGTTCTGCGTGAAGGTGATCGGCAAGGTCAGGCGGCGCCCCGAAGGCACCGACAACACCGCCTTGCGCAGCGGCCAGATCGAGGTCCTGTGCCATGAGCTGGTCATCCTCAATGCGTCGGTCACGCCGCCCTTCCAGCTCGATGACGACAATCTGTCCGAGACCACGCGCCTGACGCATCGGGTGCTCGACCTGCGCCGCAGCCCGATGCAGAACAACCTGATGCTGCGCTATCGCGTGGCGATGGAGGTTCGTCGCTATCTCGACGCGTTGGGTTTCATCGACATCGAAACCCCGATGCTCACCAAGTCCACCCCTGAGGGCGCGCGCGACTATCTTGTGCCCTCGCGGGTCAACGCCGGGCAGTTCTTCGCGCTGCCGCAAAGCCCGCAGCTCTTCAAGCAGCTGCTGATGGTTGCCGGCTTCGATCGCTACTACCAGATCACCAAGTGCTTTCGAGACGAAGACCTGCGCGCCGATCGGCAACCCGAGTTCACCCAGATCGACTGCGAGACCTCCTTCCTCGATGAAGTCGAGATCCGCGCGATCTTCGAGGAGATGATCCGCACGATCTTTCGCACGCAGCAGGGTGTCGAACTGTCGGGCCAGTTCCCGACCATCACCTATTCCGAGGCGATGCGCCTCTATGGCTCCGACAAGCCCGATCTGCGCGTGAAGCTGCAGTTCACCGACCTCACCGAGGTCATGCGCGACGTCGATTTCAAGGTCTTCTCAGCCGCCGCGCAAATGGATGGCGGACGGGTCGTGGGCCTGCGCATTCCGGGCGGTGCCGAACTCTCGCGCAGCGAGATCGACGCCTACACCCAGTTCGTCGCGATTTATGGTGCCAAGGGGCTCGCCTATATCAAGGTCAACGATGCCGCCAAAGGCCGTGACGGCCTGCAATCGCCCATCGTCAAGAACCTGCACGACGGCGCGCTCGATGCGGTGCTCTCGCGCACCGGCGCGGTCAGTGGTGATCTGATCTTCTTTGGCGCCGACAAGGCCAAGGTGGTCAACGACGCGATCGGCGCCCTGCGGGTTCGCATCGGGCACTCCGATTTCGGGCGCAGCCACGGGCTCTTCGAAAGCGCCTGGAAGCCGCTCTGGGTGGTCGACTTCCCGATGTTCGAATACGACGAGGCGGATACCCGCTGGGTCGCGGTCCATCATCCCTTTACCGCGCCCAAGGACGGTCACGAGGACTACATGGCCACCGATCCGGGCCGTTGCATCGCCAAGGCCTACGACATGGTGCTCAACGGCTGGGAGATCGGCGGCGGCTCGGTGCGGATCCACCGCGAAGAGGTGCAGAGCAAGGTCTTTCGTGCGCTCAATATCGGCCCCGACGAGGCGCGTGCCAAGTTCGGTTTTCTGCTCGATGCCCTCCAATACGGCGCGCCGCCGCATGGTGGCATTGCCTTCGGTCTCGATCGCATCGTGACCATGATGGCGGGCGCCGAATCGATTCGCGATGTGATTGCTTTTCCCAAGACCCAGCGCGCCCAGGACCTGCTCACGCAGGCGCCTTCGCCGGTCGACGAAAAGCAGCTTCGCGAGTTGCACATCCGACTGCGGGCCACAGAAATCAAGGCCTGAGAAGGGCCACGGACCGACCGACGCGAAAGCGACGACTCAGGCCGGTTCGCAAAGGGGCGGCAGCGATGGGCAACAAGATTCCCGAATCGGTGCTGGTGGTCATCCACACCGCCGATCTGCAGGTGCTGCTGCTCGAGCGCGCCGACCATCCCGGCTTCTGGCAGTCGGTGACCGGCAGCAAGGATGCGATCGACGAGCCGCTGCTGCTCACCTGTGCCCGTGAAGTACAGGAGGAAACCGGGCTCGATGTGGCCCGCTACCTGCTGCAGGACTGGCAGGTCTCGCACCAGTACGAGATCTATCCGCAGTGGCGCCATCGCTATCCCGAGGGCGTGACCCGCAACACCGAACATGTCTTCGGGTTACGGCTGCCTGCGCCCGAGCCGATCCGACTGTCCGCCCGCGAACATCTTCAATATCGCTGGCTGCCCTGGCAGGAGGCTGCCGGCATGTGCTTTTCGATGAGCAATGTGGAAGCGATCCGGCAACTGCCGGTGCGCTCGAGGCCGGCGTGACCCCGGCCGTCCCGACCATCCCGGGCGAGACGCCGCCGGCCGGCGCCCTCAGGGTCGCGACCTACAACATCCACAAGGGTGTGATCCGCGAACTATTCGGCCTGCGGCGAATCTCGAGCGTTCATGCGCTGCGTTCGCGCCTGCACGAACTCGATGCCGATCTGATCTTCCTGCAGGAGGTGCAGGGTCGCAACGAGCAGCATGCCAATCGTTTCGAGCAGTGGCCGGGCGAGCCGCAGGACGAATTTCTGGCTCGCTCGCCGACCCTCAAGCACACCTTCGAATCGGCCTATGGTCGCAATGCCAGCTATCTGCACGGGCATCACGGCAATGCGCTGTTGTCGCGGTTTCCGATTGTTCGCAAGGAAAATCGCGATTTTTCCGACCACGCTCTCGAAAAGCGCGGTGTGCTGCATTGCGTGGTCCGGGTCGACAAGCGCAATGTGCACTGCTTCGTGATTCACTTCGGCCTCCTTGCGCGCAGCCGCGAGCGCCAGACCGATGCGCTCATCGACTGGATCGCCCGCGAGGTGCCGCAGCGCTCGCCGCTCCTGATTGCCGGTGATTTCAACGACTGGCGCGATCATCTGAGCCGCCGCCTGATCGATTCGCTGCAGGTCTCGGAGGTGATGGGGTCGGCGCGCACCTTCCCGGCGCTGGTGCCCTGGCTGCGCATGGACCGCATCTATCAGCGCGGCTTCACGCTGCAGGGCGCCCGTGTCCTGCGCGGGCCGTCGTGGGCGCGCCTGTCCGACCACGCGCCGCTGGTCGCCGACTTCACGCTGCGCCGCTAAACCCGCAGGCCCGTGTCGATGGCCAAGCCCATGCCGAATCGCGGATCGCTGCTGCAGGGATTGCAGCCGGTGATCTGTGACGGCAATCAGGTCATGCTGCTGCAGTCGGGCGGCGAGTATTTCGATGCTTTGCTCCTGGCGATCGAGGCGGCCCGGACATCGATCGGCCTGGAGACCTACATCTTTGCCGATGATCCGATTGCGCTGCGGGTGGCCGGGGCGCTGGTGGCCGCCGCGCAGCGAGGGGTGTCGGTCAGGCTGGTGGTCGATGGCATCGGCACGCCGGCTTTCGCCGCAGGGCTTGCCGATCGCTTTACCCAGGCGGGTGTCGAGGTGGCGACCTATGGGCCGGTGCGCAGCCGCCTGAGTCTCGATCGCGAGCATCTGCGTCGACTGCATCGCAAGCTGGTGTGCATCGATGATGCGGTGGCCTTCGTTGGCGGCTTCAATGTGCTGGGCGATCAGTTCGATCCCAACCATGGCGAGCTCGAGTATCCCCGGCTCGACTATGCGGTGCGCCTCAGCGGGCCACTGGTCATGGAGGTCAGTCGGGCGCTTTCGCGACTGTGGCGGCAGGTGACCGGTCAGGCGCAGGCACTGCCGCATCTGACGCCAGCTGCAGTGGCGCGCCCCGCCAGTCGAGGCCTGCGCGCCGGGCTGCTGCTGCGCGACAACCTGGTCCATCGCCGTTCGATCGAGCGCGCCTACCTGAAGGCGATCGGCAGCGCAAAGCGCGAGGTCCTGATCGCCAATGCCTATTTTTTTCCGGGCCGCAGGTTCAGACGGGCGCTGATCGAGGCGAGGCGACGCGGCGTGTCGGTGCGGCTGCTGCTGCAGGGGCGCATCGAATACACCTTGCCGCATCTGGCCACGCAGGCGATGTATCCGCCGCTGCTCGCAGCCGGTATCGAGATCATCGAATATCACCGCAGCTTTCTGCATGCCAAGGTCGCGGTGGTCGACGACTGGGCGACGGTCGGCTCCTCCAATATCGATCCCTTCTCGCTGCTGCTCGCACGCGAGGCCAATGTTGTGGTCTTCGATGCCGGCTTTGCCGCCGAGTTGCGCGGCCAGCTCCTGGCCGCCATGGCTGACGGCGGCAAACCGGTCGAGCGCGAGCAGCTCGAGCGCCGATCGGTCTGGCAGCGCTTCAAGGGCTGGGTCGCCTATCGGGTGCTGCGCTTCGGTGTCATCGTCTCGGGCCATGGCAGCAGCTACTGAATGAGTGCCTCAGCACGACCGCCGCTGCTGGCCCTGCAGGCGCAGGGTCTCTATTGCGAAGCCGGCGATTTTTTCGTCGATCCCTGGCGGCCGGTCGATCGGGCGGTGATCACCCACGCCCATGCCGATCATGCCCGCAGCGGACATCGCCACTATCTGGCGGCCGTACCCGGCGCCGGCGTGCTGCGGTCTCGTCTGGGCGAGATCAGTCTGCAGGCCCAGCCCTATCGCGAGCCGGTCGACATCAACGGCGTGCGCGTGTCATTGCATCCGGCCGGCCATGTGCTGGGGTCGGCGCAGGTGCGCATCGAGCATCGCGGTGAGGTCTGGGTGGTCAGCGGCGACTACAAGCTGCAGCCCGATCCCACCTGCGAGGCCTTCGAGCCGGTGGCCTGCGACACCTTCGTGAGCGAGTCGACATTCGGACTGCCGATCTACCGCTGGGCGCAGCCGTCGCAGGTCTTTGCCGAGATCGATGCCTGGTGGGCGGCCAATGCCGCCGCGGGGCGCGCAAGCGTGCTGTACTGCTATTCCTTCGGCAAGGCGCAGCGCATCCTGGCCGGTGTCGATGCATCGATCGGCCCGATCGTCTGCCATGGCGCAATCGAGTCGCTCAACCGTGTCTATCGCGAGGCTGGCGTCACCCTGCCCGAAACCACCTTGCTGAGCGACGCGACCCGCGCTGCGACCGATCGTCAGACCCCCGATCGTCAGCCGCTCTCGCGTGCCCTGGTGCTGGCGCCGCCGTCTGCCGCCGGCACCCCTTGGCTGCGTCGATTCCCCGACCCGAGCGATGCCTTTGCCTCTGGCTGGATGGCGCTGCGCGGCGCACGAAGGCGGCGTGCCTGCGATCGCGGCTTCGTGCTCTCCGATCATGCCGATTGGCCCGGGCTGCAGCAGGCCATCGGTGAAAGCCGCGCGCAGCGGGTCTTCGTGACCCATGGGCAGGTGGCGGTCATGGTCCGATGGCTTGGCGAGCAGGGCATCGAGGCCGGCGCCCTGCCGACCCAGTACGAGGGCGATGAAGGCGAGGGCGATGGTCTCGCTGACCGCCCTGCCAACGCCCGCGCTGCGGCCAATGCACCCGCCGACACGCTGGCCAACCTCAACGACGACAGGCCGTCCGAGCCCCTGTCTGACAGCCTGCACGCCGAGCCGCGCTCATGAAGGCCTTCGCCGGGCTCTATGCCGACCTCGATGCCTCCGGATCGACCTCGCACAAGGTCGAGTCGATGGTGCGCTATCTGCGTGACGCGCCACCCGCCGATGCCGCCTGGGCGACCTACTTTCTCGCCGGCGGCAAGCCGCGCCAGATCGTGCCGGCACGACTGCTTCGAGAGGCGGCGCGCGAAGCCAGCGGCCTGCCCGAGTGGCTGGTCGACGAAAGCTATTCAAGCGTTGGCGACCTGGCTGAAACCATCGCCCATCTGCTGCCCGAGGCGCAGGCCTGCGAGTCCATTGGCCTGTCGCGATGGATGGACGAGCGTCTGCTGCCTTTGCGGGGAGTCCCCGCCGAGGTCGGCATCGAGGCGCTCAAGATCTGGTGGTCGCAACTCGACTGGAATGGCCGCTTTGCGCTCAACAAGCTGATTACCGGCGGCTTTCGGGTCGGCGTGTCGAAGCAACTGGTGGTGCGTGCCCTGGCCGAGGTCGTCGGACTCGAGGCGACCCTGATCGCGCAGCGCATGATCGGCTATACCGATGCCCGCCGGATGCCGGATGCACAGCGCTATCTCGCGCTGATTGCGCCGCAGTCCGACGGCGTGTCGGCGAGCCAGACCGGTGGCCAGCCTTATCCTTTTTTTCTGGCGCATCCGCTTCAGGGCGAGGTGGCGTCGCTTGGCGCGCTGCCCGACTGGCAGGCCGAGTGGAAATGGGATGGCATTCGGGCGCAGCTGGTCATGCGGGGCGAGCAGGTCTGGCTCTGGTCGCGTGGTGAAGAACTGATCACCGAGCGTTTCCCCGAGATCGAGCGGGCTGCGCGCAAGCTGGTCGACGGCTCGGGACTCGTTCGTCCGGCCCTCGATGGCCCGCTTCGCGATGGTTCGGCCCTCGACCGCCCGCTGCGCGACGGCCTTGTGCTGGACGGTGAAGTCCTGGCCTGGGATGTCGCCGGCTCGCGCCCACTGCCCTTTGCCGCCCTGCAGCGGCGCATCACCCGCAAGACGCTGACCGCTGCGATTGCACGCGAAGCACCCGCGGTATTCGTAGCTTACGATCTGCTCGAATCGGCCGGCCAGGACTGGCGCGATCGACCGCTTGCCGCGCGGCGCGCGCAGCTCGAGCGCCTCCTCGGTCAGGCGGCTGACGAGGGCGCTGCCAGGAGCGAGTTCGCCGCATCCGCCGCATCCAACGCATCCAACGTACCGAAGGTCGCAACCGGCGACCGCACAATGACCGAGGTCCTGCGTCTGTCGCCGGTGCTCGCCGCGTCCGGCTGGCCCGAGCTCGCCGCCCTGCGAGAGTCCTCGCGCGAACGCGGCGTCGAAGGCTTCATACTCAAGCGGCGATCATCGGCATATGGCATCGGCCGCACCCGCACCGAGGGCGTCGACTGGTGGAAGTGGAAGGTCGAGCCCTACAGCATCGATGCGGTGCTGGTCTATGCGCAGCGCGGTCATGGCCGACGCGCGAGCCTCTACACCGACTACACCTTTGCCCTCTGGGATCGTGCCGCCGGCGATGGTCCTGAGCCGCCTGCGCTGCTGCCCTTTGCCAAAGCCTATTCCGGCCTCACCGATGACGAGATCGCGAAGGTCGATGCGGTCATCCGCCGCACAGTTGTCGAAAAATTCGGTCCGGTGCGCAGTGTCACGCCGACCCTGGTGTTCGAGCTCGGTTTCGAAGGGATGTCGCGCTCGCCGCGCCACAAGTCGGGCGTCGCCGTTCGGTTTCCGCGCATCCTGCGCTGGCGCACCGACAAGACGGTCGACCAGGCCAATACCCTTGCCGATCTGCATGCCCTGCTGGGGCCGACGCCATGAAGCTGATCGGCGTCGATTTCACCAGCGCGCTGAGCCGGCGCAAGCCGATCACGCTGGCGGTGCTGCAGGTCGACGAGCCGATCGAATCCGCCGCCCCAGGCCCCTCGACCGGCTTGCATTGCCGCCTTGAGCACCTCGATCGCCTCGACAGTTTCGAGGCCTTCGACGCCTGGTTGCAGGCACCCGATGTCTGGGTTGCAGCCTTCGATTTTCCCTTCGGATTGCCACGTGCCTTTGTCGAGGGCTTGGGCTGGCCGACTTCCGGCGGCGCGGTCTGGTCGACCCTGACCGAGCGCCTGCAGGCGCTGGCGCGCCCCGAACTGGTGGCCCATTGCCGGGCCTGGTGCGATGCGCGGCCGGCGGGTCACAAGTTTGCGCACCGCGCCACCGATGCGACCGCTGGCAGCAGCTCTTCGATGAAATGGGTGAACCCGCCGGTGGTGCTGATGCTGCATGCCGGCGCGCCCCGCCTGCTTGCGGCAGGTGTGAGCCTGCCCGGCCTGCATGAGCAGGGCACCGACCCCGACCGCATCGCATTCGAGGGCTATCCCGGTCTGCTGGCCCGATCGGTGCTGGGCCGCGAGTCCTACAAGAGCGACGACCCGGCAAGGCGCCTGGATGCGCCGCGGCGCGCGGCCCGCGAGCGGCTGGTCTGCGCGCTCGAGGCCGGCGCCCATCACTTCGAGACGCGCATCGATTTCGCGCAGTGGCGCGCCGATTGCATCGAGGACGCCGGCGCCGATCTGCTCGATGCGGTGTCATGCGCGGCGCAGGCCGCCTGGGCCTGGCGCAGACGCGATCAGCGCTGGGGTTTGCCGCAGGCGGTTGATCCGGTCGAGGGCTGGATCATCGGGTCCTGATCGCGCACCTGGCTGCGCAAGGCCAGAACGAAGACAGTATCAATCTCGGAAACATACCGATACAAGGCGACATAACCGTGCGATCGGCGGCCGATCACCAGTTCCCGTTTGCCTTTGTCTGCGGGTCGTCCGATCAGCGGATTGGTTTCGAGCACGCCGATGGCCTCGATGATTTCCCGTATCCGGTCACCAGGATTTTCGGCCTGATAGCGGTCAAGGTGGTCGAGAATCCGCTCGAAATCTTCACCGACCTCGGGCGCTAATTCAATGCGCGCCATGCTATTTCGTCAGCTTGCGCGCCACCGGGCGTTTGACGGTCTTGCCGGCAACCCGTCCCTCCAGATAGCCGCGCATTTCACTCCAGGGAATGGTTTTGCCAGATTCAACGATTCGCGCGTAACGCGACTCGGCTTGCGCATTGAATTCGGCAGCACGTTCGGTCTGCTCGGTCTTCTCGGCGATCGCCTCGAGAATGAAGCTGTGCGAGCTTGTCCCTGCGCGCTCTGCCGCCTTGGCAACGCGAGCCTTGAGCGCTTCCGGCAAACGGATGGTCGTCGTGGTCATGAACCGCACCTCGCAAAATCAGGATATCGATCCAGTGTATTACATTTGTGTCACAAGGGATCATCTATGCGCCTTGCCTTGCCTTGACCGAGGACCGGGCAGTGCGGCGACTTGACCGATTCCGTCTTCCGGCTCAAGGTCACCCCACGTCGGCAATCGACCGACCTTGATCAGGAGACCCACGATGATCCGATGGATGCGGTATCTGCTTGCGATGACCCTGTGCGTGCTGTCAGTCAACGCCATCGCCCAGGCCTGGCCGTCTCGCCCCATTACCTGGATCGTTCCTTATCCCGCAGGCGGCGTGACCGATGCCACCTCACGGGCGGTGGCCAAACGGGTCTCCGAAATTCTGGGCACGCCGATCAGCGTCGAGAACAAGGCGGGTGCTGCCGGCATGATCGGCACCGAGCAGGGCGTGCGCTCGGCGCCCGACGGCTATACCGTGATGTACATCTCGCCCGGCCCGGTCGTCACCAATCCGCATCTCTACAAGACGATGCGCTATGACCCGCTCAAGGACATGACCTTCGTCCACGGCATGTTCGCATCGCCCGCTGTGCTGGTCGTGCCGGCCTCATCGCCCTTCAAGACACTGGCCGAACTGGTCGACTATGCCAAACGCAACCCCGACAAGCTCAACTTCGGTTCGTCGGGCTCGGGGACCGCGCCGCATATCGGCATGGAGATCTTCCGGCTCAATGCCGGCATCCAGATGACCCATGTTCCCTACAAGGGCAGCGCCCCGGCGCTCACCGACCTGATCGGCGGGCGGCTCGATCTCGTGCTCGATTACCCGACCTCGGTGATGCCGCACATCCAGTCGGGGCGACTGCGTGCGCTCGCGGTGATGTCCGATAAACGCTTCGGCTTTTTGCCCGATGTGCCCAGCATCGCCGAGGCGGGTTATCCCAACGCCGCCGCCATTGCCTGGACCGGCGTGGCAGTGCCCGCCGGCACACCGGCACCGATCGTCTCGAAACTGTCAGCCGCCATTCGCGACGCGCTCGCCGACCCGGCAGTGGTGGGGCCCTTCGAGAAGCTCGGCGCGATCGTTCTGACCGGCATGTCGGAGGACAAGTTCCGTGCCTTCATCGTCGAGGATTACGCGCGCCAGGGCGATGCGGTGCGGCGCGCCGGGATCACGCTCGATTGATCCACGCCGGGGCGCGCGCCCCGGCCCATCGATTACTTCGCGGTCTCGAACAGCTTGGGTGCGCGGTAAATCGTGTTTTTCGGCGTCTCGAAGACCCGCCGCACCATCGGCTCGAATTCGCTGATCGGCAGGGTCTCGCCCTTGGGGTTGAAGGCCGGGCCGTCGTAGAGGGCGCAGAACTCCTCGGTGCGGGTGTAATGCTCATGGCCCTTGAACTGGTCGCGCATATTGCGATCGAGGCCGAGATGGTGAAAGAAGAAATAGCCCTGGAAAATGCCGTGCTGCTGAACCATCCAGAGGTTGGCCTCGCTCACGAAGGGCTTGAGGATCGCGGCGGCCACATCGAAATGGTTGCTGCAACCCAGCGTGTCGCCGATGTCGTGCAGCAGGGCGCAGACCACATACTCTTCATCGCGCCCGTCCTTGAGCGCCAGCGTGGCGGTTTGCAGCGAATGGGTATAACGGTCGACGGCGAAGCCGCCGTGATCGCCATCAAGCAGCTTCAGATGCGCCAGGATGCGGTCGGGCAGGGCCTTGAAGAAGGCCGGTGATTCGGCGCGGATGGCCGCCCAGTCCTGGGCAGTGCTCGATTCCATGGTGGTGAAGGTTGCGCGAGCGTTCATGGTGTCTCCGGTCGGGTTGTCGATGATGAGGTGAAAGGTGGATCAGGCGGGCGTGTCGAAGTAGGGCCGCAGCGCCTTCTTCAGGATCTTGCCATTGGCATTGCGCGGCAGGGTGTCGTCGAGCATCACGATGCGCACCGGCACCTTGAAGGCGGCCAGCCGCGAGCGCACGAAGGCCTTCAGCTCTTCTTCGCTCGCCTGCATGCCGGCCTTGAGCGTGACCACTGCAGCCGGCTCTTCGCCGAGCTGCTTGTGCGGCAGGCCGATCACTCCGGCGTCCATGATCGCCGGATGCTCATACAGCGCGCTCTCGACCTCGACGCAATAGATATTCTCGCCACCGCGAATCAGCATGTCCTTCTTGCGATCGACGATGTAGAGAAAGCCCTCGTCGTCCATGGTGGCCAGATCGCCGGTGCGCACCCAGCCGTCGACGAAGGTTTCGGCGGTGGCCTGCGGTTTGCCCCAGTAGCCCTTGACCACATTCGGCCCATAGGCCCACAGCTCGCCGACCTCGCCGCGCGGCAGCTCGACGCCGTCGTCGCCCGCGATTTTCATTTTGCCCACCGGCAGCGCCGGGCCGCTGCTGTCGGGCCTGCGGCGATAGTCTTCGCCGCTGTGCCCGCTGAAGGTCGCCGAGGTCTCGGTCATGCCCCAGCCGATGCCGGGCGATGCCGCCGGCATGACCTCGTCGATGCGACGCACCAGTTCGGCGGCCGCCGGCGCGCCGCCATAGGCCATCGACTCCAGGCTCGAGAGGTCGTATTGCGTGCGTGCCGGGTGCTCAAGGATCTGCCAGGCCAGCGTCGGCACGCCGCCGGTATGGGTGCAGCGCTCGCGCTCGATCAGCGCCATGGCGCGCTCGGTCTCCCACCGGTGCATCGCGACCAGTTTGCCGCCGCCCAGCAGCGCCGGGCAGACGATGCACAGGCAGCCGGTCACATGAAAAAAGGGAATGCCGACCAGAAAGCTCACCTGCACCGTTCGGTCTTCCGGCTTGGGGATCGGCTGGCCGGCGCGCACGAAATTGCGATGTGTCGAAAACGCGGTGGTTGCCACGGTGGTCACCGCATTGCGATGGGTGCCCAGCGCGCCTTTGGGATTGCCGGTGGTCCCCGAGGTATAGAGGATCGAGGCATCGTCTTCCGGCTCGAGCACGACCACCGGCACAGGCCGATCGGCCAGAGTGCCCCAGCTGGCGCTTGGCCCGATCACGCTCTCGAGCGACACCAGCTGCGGGCCCTCAAGCGGCTGAGTGCTGCGCGAGACATAGACGCGCTTGAGCTGCGGGCACTGCGGCAGGACCGGCGCCATGCGGTCGAGGCGTTCGG
>CAIKZV010000271.1 GCA_903831925.1 uncultured Burkholderiales bacterium | reverse complement strand
TCGGCATGGTCTGGCCGATCTTCGGGGCTGCTGCAGCGCTGTCGGGCATCGTGTCGACCCGCTGGCTTGGCAGGGGACAAGCGAACCGCATCTGGTCGATTTCTCAAGGATTGATGGGCCTGGGCACCGCCTTGCCGATCTTCACTCAATCGCTCTGGGCGCTCGCCGTGTCGGGTGTGCTGATGGGCTGCTCGATGACGGCGGCGGCTTCGGCTGCGATGATGCTTGCGCGCAAGCGTGTGCCGGGCAATCCCACGCCGCTGCTGGCTCGAATGACCGCCGCACTTGCCCTGGGCCAGATCATCGGACCATTGCTGGTCCGAACGCTGGGCACGCTGCAGTGGGCAGGATGGGACGCGGTCACCCTGTCGCTGGCCCTTGCCAGCCTGCTCTTTGCACTGAGCACGGTCTGGATCGCCCGCTATGAAAAGACCTGATACCCCTCGTGCTTTCCCCGGGATGCAAACCAGCTATTCAGGGGCGCGCACCGAGTCTGCGAACTGATCGCGCAAGATCCGCTTGAGGATCTTGCCGCTTGGGTTACGCGGGATTTCCGCCACGATCACCGCCGCTTTCGGCAGTTTGAAGCCGGCCAGTCGACCCTTGCACCAGGCAAGCAGTTCGGCATCAGTGAGCGACTCGCCCTTTTTCGGCACCACCACCGCGAGCGGCACTTCGCCCCACTTGGCTGAAGGCAATCCGATCACCGCCGCATCCGCAAGCGCGGGATGACCAAGCAGCATGTTCTCGACTTCGGCCGGGTAGATGTTTTCACCGCCCGAAATCAGCATGTCTTTCATCCGGTCGCGGATGGTGACAAAACCGTCTTCATCCATCGTGCCGACGTCGCCGGTGTGCAGCCAGCCGTCGCGCATCACCTGCGCGGTGGCATCCGGCCGGTTCCAGTAGCCGACCATATTGTGCGGGCCTCGCAGCAGGATCTCGCCCGCCTCACCCGGCGCGCAATCCTGCCCCTCGGCACCAACCACCCGCACATCGGTATAGAAATAACCCCGACCGGTTGAACCGGCCCGTGTCAGCGCGTCCTCGCCCATGATCAGGCAACCCGGGCCACAGCTCTCGGTCAGTCCGTAGACCTGCAGCACCTCGACCCCCATTTTTGCGTAGGCCTCGATCAGCACCACCGGCACCGGCGCAGCCCCAGTCAGCACCCAGCGCAACAGGCGTGCATCATGGACAGACTTGTCGAAGGTCGCCTGCATGAACTGCAGCATCGCCGGCACGAGCAGCGTGGTGGTGATCTTCTCGTCGGTGATCAGATCCCAGGCGAGTTTCGGATCGAAGGCTTTCAGGATGACCTGCGTACTGCCCACATACACACACGACAGCGACGGCATCAGCGCACCGACGTGAAAGAGCGGCAATGCGGTCAGGAAGCGGTCCTTGTAGTGAAAGTCGGCGCTGGAGGTGACGTTGATGGCCGACCACATCACCGTGCGGTGACTGTGCATCACGCCTTTGGGCAAGCCGGTGGTGCCCGAGGTGTACATGATGAAAAGCAGATCGTCGTCAAAGCCCTCGATCTCGGGCTCTTGCGTCGGACGCGAGCCCATCCAGTCCTGATAATCGACCGCGAATGCGCTCGGGGTGCCGCCCGCCTGCACGAAGGTCCGCAGATCGGTCTTGGTGCCGCGGCGCTGCAATTCGGCGACCACCGGCGCGAAGTTCTCGGAGTAGATCAGCACGGTCGCGCCCGAGTCCTTGAGAATGAACTCGAGCTCATCGGCCACCAGCCGCCAGTTGAGCGGCACATTCACCGCGCCGACCTTGGCCACCGCGAAAAAGGATTCGATGAACTCGGCACCGTTCATCAGCAGCAGTGCCACGCGATCGCCGGGCCTGACGCCCGAGGCTCGAAGCGCATGCGCCACCTGATTGCATCGACCGTTCAGCTCTCGAAAACTCAGGCGCCGACCGGCAACGCTCGGCTCGACGATGGCTTCAAGCGCAGGGCTCACGATGGCCCGACGGCTCAACACTTGTCCGATGTTCATCTTCATGACGGTCTCTCCATGGCTGCGCGTCGATCAGGAATCGGCGCAGATCTTGTTATGGTGATGCGTTTGAAGGCAAATCGCGCTGCACAAGGCGATGAGGTTCAAGCGCTGTAATGCTGTGCCATGCAGTGCGGTGCCAAGCCGAGCGAGTATAGCCACGCGTCGGCACGAAGGCCTCCCCCGACGGCATCACCTGCCGCAGGGGTACTGCGCCGCCTCGGTCGGTCGCTACTTGTTTTTCAGCTTGCCCTTGGGCATCACCGTCGTGACCGGTGGCGCCGGCCGATTCGAGACGATGACCGACTCCTTGATCGGACCGGTGTCTTTCTTCGGCTTTTTGCTCATCTTGTTGCTGCGTTGCTCGCCCTTTGGCATTTCAGTCTCCTTTCAGAATAGAACGACGCCGCGGATCGATTCACCACGCTTCATCAGATCGAAGCCCAGGTTGATCTCCTCGAGCGGCATGGTGTGCGTGATCAGGCTGACGATATTGATCTTGCCTTCCATGTACCAGTCGACAATGCGCGGGACGTCCGTGCGACCGCGGGCACCGCCAAACGCTGTGCCCTCCCATTTGCGGCCGGTGACCAGCTGGAAGGGACGGGTCGCGATTTCGGCACCCGCCTCGGCCACCCCGATGATGATGCTGCGCCCCCAGCCCTTGTGTGTGCATTCGAGCGCCTGGCGCATGACCTTCGTGTTGCCGATGCATTCGAAACTGTAGTCGACGCCGCCATCGGTGAGCTGCACGATCGCATCGACCAGGTTGCCGCCTTCCGCCTCGATCTGCGCCGGATTCAGGAAATGCGTCATGCCGAACTGCCGGGCAATGGATTCGCGTGCCGGATTGATATCGATGCCGATGATCTTGTCGGCACCGACCATGCGCGCGCCCTGAATCACATTCAGACCGATGCCGCCCAGGCCGAAGACCGCCACCGTGGCGCCAGCCTCGACCTTGGCGGTAAAGATCACCGCACCGATGCCGGTGGTCACGCCGCAGCCGATGTAGCAGACCTTGTCAAAAGGTGCATCAGGGCGGATTTTCGCCAGCGCGATTTCGGGCACGACAGTGTGATTGCTGAAGGTGCTCGTGCCCATGTAGTGCAGGATCGGCTCACCGTTCAGACTGAAGCGACTGGTTGCATCGGGCATCAGCCCCTTGCCCTGCGTGCCGCGGATGAGCTGGCACAGATTGGTCTTGCGGCTGAGGCAGAACTTGCACTGCCTGCACTCGGGCGTATAGAGCGGAATGACATGGTCGCCCTTGCGAAGGGTGGTCACGCCAGGGCCGACATCAAGCACCACGCCGGCACCCTCATGCCCGAGGATGGCCGGAAACAAGCCTTCGGGATCGGCGCCCGACAGTGTGTAGTAATCGGTGTGGCAGATGCCGGTCGCCCGAATCTCGACCAGCACTTCACCCGCACGCGGCCCCTGCAGATCGACCGTCTCGATGCTCAAAGGCTGGCCAGCCTTGAATGCCACTGCTGCACGCGTTTTCAACCGATCTCTCCAATCTCACTAAACCGCGAGTGTTGCACGAGACTGATTCACGGCACCACAATCCGGACACCCCCATGCCCGGCCAGCCGGCCCACGGCGTCACTCATCATCCGCTCGATGATGTCGGCTGCGGGCTCGATCGAATCGATCAGCCCGGCCGCTTCACCGAACCACACGCCGGTATTGTCCGGATCGCCGTCCAGAAAGGCCTGCCGATAGCGCGGCGCTTCGACGGCAATGTCGTTCGCCAGCGCCTGCTCGCGCCCCTGCCAGCGATCGGTGAAGGCATTGCGCCGAATTCGGGCGGTAAAGCCATGAGGCCATGAAATCTGGCGTGCGATATCGGCCAATGTCGTGCGTACGGTGCCATCGCCATTCGTGTCGAGGATCGCCCGATGGTGGCCTTCGCGCACCAGGGCCTCCTTGGCTGCCCAAAGACGGGTGCCAAGCAGCACGCCGTCGGCGCCAAGCATGAGTGACGCAGCCAAGCCCCGGCCATCGGCGATACCTCCTGCCGCCAGCAGCAGCGTGTCGGGCGCATGCTTCGCCAGATAGTCGGCCGCTTCCGGCACAAAGCTGAGCGCGCCGCGCAGCCCGCCATGTCCGCCTGCTTCAGCGCCCTGCGCGACGACCAGGTCTGCACCCGCATCGACCGCCTCTTTCACATGGCCCATGTCCTGACACTGGCAGATGAGCCGTGCACCGGCCGCACGAATCTGCTTGGCGAAAGGGCGCGGATCGCCAAAGGACAGCATGACCGCAAGCGGACGGCGCTTGAGCACATCAGTCAGCAGGGACGGCGACTTTTGCAGTGACCAGGTGATGAAGCCCACCCCCACCCGCTCGCCGGCACTCAATTCAAACTGCGCTTCGAGCCAGGATCGATCGCCGTAGCCGCCACCGATCAAGCCCAGTCCACCCGCGCGACTGACGGCCGCGGCGAGCGCACCACCACCGGCAAATGCCATCGGAGCGGACACCACCGGATGCTTCAGTGCGAGCGCTTGAGTCAGTCGTGTCGAGAGAGCGGTCATCGGTGTTTCCTTGAAAGTGGTCTCGAACATCGGGCAATCCGACAGCAAGAGTCGGCACAGCCTCAGGCACACTCGCGGCATGCCCGCCTCCCGTGCCCCGATCGCCGTCTCCCTTTGGTTGGGAAGCGTCGTCGGCGCTGCTGCATTCGCCTATACCGTCATCCCGGTGCTCGCCCCCGAGGTGGCGCGCGATGCACAACTGCCGGTCGCCTTCGTGGGCTGGTATACCGCGGCTGTCTGGCTCTCGCAAATTTTTCTGTCGACCTCCAGCGGATCGCTGATTCCGCGCTTCGGTGCCTGGCGACTGACACAGGGCAGTCTGGTGTGCTGCGCAGCCGGCCTTTGCTTTGCGGCCACCGGCACCGCCTGGGGCGTCGCCGCCTGCGCCCTGCTGCTGGGCCTTGGCCATGGCCTGGAGGGCCCGGCGGCATCACATCTGCTGTCGCAGTTCGTCCCCCCGCGCCAACAGCCGCTGCTGTTTTCGCTCAAGCAGGCGGGCGTGCAGGTTGGCTCATTCGTGGCCTCGGCCAGCCTGCCGCTGATCGCGCTGACATTCGGATGGCAAAAGGCCTGCCTGCTCGTGGCACTCCTGCTGCTGGCAGCGGTGTTGTCGATGCGCCGGGCCATGAGTCAGTGGCCTGCGCCGGCAATGATCGCCGTGCGACGCATCGGCTCGCTCGAGTCACTGCGCCGCCTGGCGGCATCGCGCGAGCTGCGACGCATGTCACTGTGCGCAGGCGCCTTTGCCGCCACGCAAATCTGCCTGAATGGCTGGTTCGTCACCTACGCGGTCGCTGAACGGGGCGCCAGCCTGATCCAGGCCGGCCAATGGCTTGCTGCCGCTCAGGCCGGCGGTTTTGTCGGCCGCATTCTGTGGGGCTGGGTAGCCAGCCGCAGCGGCAACCCGGCTGCCGTGCTGCGCGGCCTGGGCCTGGTCACGGCTGCCTGCGCGGGGCTGCTCGGGCTGTTGGGTGCCCGGATCCCGGACCTCTGGATGTGGCCACTGCTGGCGATTTTCGGACTCACCGCAGCGGGCTGGAATGGTGTGTTCCTCGCCGAAGTCTCGTTGCGCGTGCCGCCGTCCGAAGTCGGCTCGGCCACCGGCGCGGTGATGGTGGTCATGACTGCCGGGCTGGTCGGTGGGCCCTTGGCCTTCGGTGCCATCGGATCAATGGCAGGCTTCGGGCCCGCCTATCTGATGGCCGCTGCTGTGGCGCTTTTCGGCGCAGCAGTGCTGCCCTGGTCGCAGACACCGAGGCTGCAGAGCGAGCGCAAGGCAGACTGATCACATCAACTGACATCGACATCATGCAAATCACAACCAGGTGCGCGGCCTTGACCGCAGCAATCGTGCTGAGCGCCTGCGCCACCCCGGCGCCGCACAACTCCATCACAGCGGCCGACAAGGCCCCTGATCTGGACTGCATGCTCCCCAGCAACTGTGTGAATACTGCAGGCACCGGCGGCTTCGCGCCGCTGACCTACCAGGGCACGCCGTCACAGGCGATGGCTCTGCTTCAGGCCACCTTGAAAGGCTTTCCCGAGGCGACCGTCCTGCACAGCGACGCCCTGACCATGCAGGTGATCTTCACCACGCCAATGGGCTTTCGGGATCAGGTCGACTTCCGGATCAATCAACCGGATCAGCGCATCGATTTTCGATCGCGCTCATTGTTTGGCCTTTTCGACTGGGGCAAGAACCGCTCGAGAATGCAGGCATTCACGATGCGCTTCGAGCAGCAGACCCGAATCAGATGAGTGATCTGCCCGACTGGATCCGATCGGCTCGCGAGCACTGGCACTGGAAAGGCCAGACGCGCCCGCCGTTTGCGGTGACGCCCGGGCCAGGCCAGGTCTCGGTCTGGGACTTCCCGCGACCACCGAGACTTGCGCAGGACACGCGTGAAATCGTGGTGCGATGGGGTGATATTGAGGTGGCCCGCACGCGTCGCGCCGTGCTGGTGCTTGAGACCTCCCATCCGCCGAGCGTCTACCTGCCCTGGGATGACGTCACCAGGGCGCTTTTTCAGCGAGGAGCGGGCGGCTCGTTTTGCGAATGGAAAGGTCCGGCTCAGTACTGGACATTAGTGCATGGTGATCGGCGCCTGCCCGATGTCGCCTGGAGCTATCCCAAGCCGCTGCCAGATGCGCAGGCGCTGGCCGATTGCGTGGCGTTCTATGCCGCGCCCCTCGATTGCCGTGTCGATGGCGCCGCTGTCGTGCCACAGCCCGGCCGCTTTTATGGCGGCTGGATCACCCCCGAACTGGTCGGCCCGTTCAAGGGCGAGCCCGGCAGCGAACACTGGTAACAACGCAATCGATCGCGCGCGCACCGCCGATCGCTGGCCGGACACCGCAGGGCGACCGGCGTTACATCAGCCACGCCGAATGAGGCACCCTCAAATCAGACTGTGTCAACTTTGTGGAGATGGACGATGTTCGACAGCTGGACTTTAAAAAAGCGGATGACCCTGACCTTTGCGGTCATCTTGCTGATCGCCAGCACGCTGATCGGTATCGCGCTCTTCAATGCCAGCAAGCTGCGCGACACCGTTCACTGGAATACCCACACCTATCAGGTGCTGACAGCGTCCCAGCGGATGCTCGAGAACATGATCAACATCGAGACCGGTTTGCGGGGATTCGTGGCCGGTGGCAGTGAAAATTTCCTGGAGCCGTACAAGCTCGGCGAGAAGGCCTTTAATGCGCACTTTGACAATGCGAAATCGCTGACTTCGGACAATCCGGCGCAGCAGGCGCGACTGGAAAAGCTGATGGGCTTTCACACACAGTTCATGGCGGTTGCCAATGGCCTGGTCACGATGCGCCGTGAGGTCTCGGCCGGCAAGGGCTCGCTCGACGGCCTGCTGCGGGAGTTCTCGGCAGGCAAGGACAAAGCCGCGATGGATGCCTTTCGAGGCCTGATCGCGGAATTCTCGAAAGCGGAAGAAGACCTGCTGGTTGTACGCAGTGCGGCACTCGAGTCAACCTTGAGCAGCAATACCTACACACTCGTGATCGGCGGCCTCGGCCTATTGGGCTTGACGCTTGTGCTCGGCGCGACGCTGACCCGCAGCCTCTTTCGTCAACTCGGGGCAGAACCCGGCGACGCGGCCGAGGCGGTCAATGCGGTCGCACGCGGCGAACTCAACGTTCCGATTCCGGTGCGCACCGGCGACACCAGCAGCCTGATGGCCGCACTCGCCGACATGCGTGACAGCCTGGTCGGCGTGGTGACTGAAGTGCGCAGCAACTCGGAGGCAGTGGCCACGGCCAGCGCGCAAATCGCACAGGGCAATCAGGATCTGTCGAATCGCACCGAGCAGCAGGCGAGCGCTCTGCAGCAGACCGCTGCCACGATGGAGGAGCTCAGCTCTACGGTTCGCAACAATACCGACAGTGCCCGGCAGGCGAATCAACTGGCCCAGAGCGCATCGGCGGTGGCCCAGCAGGGCGGCGAGGTGGTGAGCAAGGTGGTCGTCACCATGAAGGACATCAATGAGAGCAGCCGGAAAATCGGCGACATCATCAGCGTGATCGATGGCATCGCCTTCCAGACCAATATCCTGGCGCTGAACGCAGCCGTCGAAGCGGCGCGCGCAGGCGAACAGGGCCGGGGCTTTGCAGTGGTGGCCTCGGAAGTGCGCAACCTTGCGCAGCGCAGCGCCGAGGCGGCCAAGGAGATCAAGTCACTGATCGTCAGCAGTGTCGAGCGCGTCGACCAGGGCACTGCGCTGGTCGACCAGGCCGGCAAGACCATGGACGAGATCGTCGGGTCCATCCAGCGGGTGACCGGCATCGTCGCCGAGATCAGCGCGGCCAGCGTCGAGCAGAACACCGGCGTGCAGCAGGTCGGCGATGCGGTCAATCAGATGGACGCAGCTACGCAGCAAAACGCAGCGCTGGTCGAAGAAAGTGCTGCGGCTGCCGAAAGTC
>CAIKZV010000270.1 GCA_903831925.1 uncultured Burkholderiales bacterium | reverse complement strand
GTCAGCTGGGTCAGCGCCGGCGGCACCAGTCTGTCGACACCTCAGTGGGCAGGCCTGATTGCGATTGCCAATGCGGTTCGTGCCACAACCGGCAAACCGGCCCTGGGTTCACCGCACGCCGTCCTTTACGGCCAGATCGCCACCGTTCCCGGCACCTATGCCAGTGTCTTTTCCGATATCACCGTCAGCTCCAACGGTACTTGCTCGCTGTGCACCGCGAAGGCCGGTTATGACGCGCTAACCGGTCTGGGCACCCCGAATGTGACCAGCCTGCTGACCACGCTGACCGGATCGGCTGCCAATCAGGCGCCGATCGTCACCTCGGCCAGTATCACCGGCAAGGTCGCGACGGCCCTGTCGTTCACGGTGTCGGTGTCGTCAGCCAACCCGGTGACTTACACCCTGAGCGGTGCGCCGGCCGGCATGACTATCAGCAGTGCGGGTGTCGTGAATTGGGCCAGCCCGGTGATCGGCACCTATCCGGTGACCGTGACCGCCAAGGACAGCAAGACCGCGCTCAGCGGTCAGGGCATCTATACCGTCTCGATTGCGCAAGTGCCGGCTCCGGTTGTGAATGCCGCAGCGATTTCGGGATCGGTCGGAACACCGCTGTCGTTCACGCCCAGTGTCACCGCCTCCAATCCGGTGACGCTCTCACTGAGCGGGGCACCGGCCGGCATGATGCTGAGTGCGACCGGTGCGGTCTCGTGGTCCTCGCCGGTTGCCGGCACCTACAAGGTGACTGTGCTTGCCAAAGACACCAAGACCGGCCTGAGCGGGCAGGGCGTCTTTACCGTGGCAATCGCCGCGCCCTTGCCGCCCTCGGTGAGTGCCGCGACCGTCAACGGCAAGCCCGGCACCGCGCTGTCCTTCATCGCTTCGGCAATGGCGCCCAACCCGGTCACCTGGTCGCTGGCCGGCGCACCGTCGGGCATGACAATCAGCGCGAACGGCACAGTGACCTGGCCCGCTCCGGTGGTTGGTACCTACAGCGTCACGGTGACTGCCAAAGACACCAAGACCGGGCTGTCGGGTCAGGGCCTCTACACCGTGAAGATCTCGGTGGCCGGTCCTGTGATCACCTTCGCGCCGGTGACCGGTGTGGCAGGCAAGGCGGTGAGCGGCACGATCGGCATTTCGGATGCCACCTCGCCCTCGGTCAGCATCTCGATCTCCGGTGTGCCGCTTGGCATGAGCTTCTCGCTCAGCGGCAGCAGCATCATCATGAACTGGGCCAATCCGGTCGCCGGCAGCTACAGCCTCAAGGTGTATGCGGTTGATTCGGCCGGCCTGAGCGCCCAGGTGACGATTCCGGTGACGATCGCGGCGAAGTGAGTTCCTTGCGGCAATGACGGCATGAACGATTCGTAGACGGGGCATTACAGGCGATACTCGCGGTCGGACCGATCAAAGATTGACCCTTCAGCGAGATTGCCATGCCCGTCAAAGGAATGGATCACTTTACCGTTCTGACCGATCGCCTCGAGGAAACAACCCGCTTCTATACCGAGCTGCTGGGGCTTGAGGTCGGCGACCGGCCAGACTTCAGTTTTCCCGGTGCATGGATGTACTGTGGCGGGCGGCCCATCCTGCATATCGTTGCCGGCAGACCCTTGCCCGCTGAGCGCGCCGGCGTGCTCGACCATATGGCCTTTGCTGCAAGCGGCCTGAGCGAGACCGTCGCGGCGCTTCGCGCCCGAGACCTGAAGTTCGATCTGCGACAGCTGCCCGGATCCGGGCTTTGGCAGCTTTTCTTTCGGGATCCGAACGGTGCGAGAGTCGAACTCGATTTCGCGGCATCTGAGGCCGCCCCGCCTGCCGCTTGAAATCTGAAGATTTTCGGAACGGCAAATTCGCCACAAAAAAGCGATTTTTTTTGCGTTTACCGATCGGCTCTGTAGCATGACCGCGGGTTGATCGGGCGACGCCGGTGGCGTGCCCTATAAAGGCATCGTCATGACATCGAGACTCCTCCCTGCTGCCCGGCTCGCGGGCTCGCTCACAGCGGTTTATCTCCTTATCTGTTCGTCCGTCGCGCTCGCGGCCGACCAGAGCGCTGATCCGACCGGTGAAATTGCTGATCTGCGAGCGCGTCTGAAGGCTCAGCGCGATCAGATCGAGGCCCAGAAGCGGCAGCTTGAAGCACAGGATGCTCAACTGCGCGAGCAGGAAAAGCGACTCGACGACCTGGCGACACGATCTGGGGCAGGCAGGCCTGACACGCCCGATGCAGGGCAGCCCGGCTCCGGCGCACCGCCACAGTCGCAAGCGCAAGCGCAAGCGCAACAGAGCGCGGCAGCCAGCCCGTCACTGCCGACGGTCGGCAGCCGCTTTGACGACATCAAGATCACGATGGGCGGCTCGCTGCGAACCACGGTCAACACCACCACCGCCCGCATGCAGCCTGATGCGACGCCTTTCTTCGTATTCCCGAAGGTCAATGGCGTGTCGGAAGGCACCACCAAGATCGATGCGCGACTGTCGTCGCTGTTTTTCTCGATCGAGGGTGCGCAGGTTGGCGATTTCAAGCTCGGTGGCTCGATCTATGCCTATCTCTTTAACGGCGATCTGCTCTCCGGTCTCTACGGTTTTTATCCGGGCTTCGCGTATGTCGATGCGACCAGCGAACGCTGGCGCTTTGCAGCCGGTCTGCAGATGGACATTTTCAGTTCGATGATGCCGACCATGGTCGACCGGATGTCTGCGCTGGCTGGCTCGGGCAATGCCGGCAACTCCTTCAAGCCGCAGATCCGGGCCGAGCACACCGTGCCGATGGGTCGCGACCGGATCGTCCTGCAAGGTGCGCTGTCGGACGCGATTGCGAGCAACTTCAAGCCACCCACCAACACCACGGTGAGCAATACTCCTTCGGACCTGCTGATCGTCACCGAAAACACCGGTGTGCCGAACATCGAAGCCCGCGCGGCCTGGATCAGGGGGCGTCCGGGCGAAGATGCTTCGTGGGTGCCCTGGCCGGAATACACCCTCGCACTGTCGGGTGTCTCAGGAAAGATCCGCAATTTCACGGTCAATTCGCAGTTCGCTGCGAGCAGCGTCTATAACACTCAGGTCAGCGGTGTGTCGCTCGAGGCCAGTGCACGGATCGGACGCCAGTTCGGTATCCAGGGCGAGCTCTATTCAGGCAAGGCGCTTGGCCAGTATCTGGCGACCGTCTTCCAGACAACCAACGGATATCACCAGGCGATTCCGGGACATGGCGGCTGGGGCGAGATGGCCTGGTACTGGACGCCGAAATGGCACAGCCATGTCGGCATGGGAATCGATACCGTGAACGCCGCTTACATCAGTCCGACCGGTTTTGTCAGCAACCGGACCGCTTTCCTGAACCTGTTCTGGGATCCGAGCCCCAAGACCACGCTGGCGGTTGAAGGCACCTGGCGCAG
>CAIKZV010000269.1 GCA_903831925.1 uncultured Burkholderiales bacterium | reverse complement strand
GGTCTCGGTGGTCCTGATGGCTCGCCCCTGGTCGTCATAGCGATAAGCGGCGACCTGCTCTATTCGGGCGTCGGGCCCGGGCTCGAGCTCGAAGACTTCGGTCAGCAGCAACGGATCGTGGGCGTCGTGGTGTTCGTATCGGCGCCTGCGCCCGTCGGGCCACTGAACCTCGGCGAGCTGCCCGGTCTCGTCGTAGCGACATTCGACAAGCGCGTTGCCGTTTTTGAGCATCCGGGCGATTCGTGTGCCCTGGGCATGTTCGATGTATTCAAAGTCGATGCGCCAGCCGTCCGGGCCGATCAGCCCTTCGAGCCTACCGGTCTCGCCGTGATGCAGCCTGATCATCGTCATGCCGTCGCGCAACACCGCCAGCAGTCGACCTCGGGCATCAAAGTGCAATGACCGCCCGCCGGGCCATCGCCAGGTCCAGCGCACGGAATCGTGCGTGACGCGGTTTGTCTGATGCAGTTGTCGCAGCGCTTTGCGGCCGAGTTCGCGCGCAAGTGCCCGATCGGTATCGTGATCGAGCGCTTGTGGATGCCGGTGCTCGATCACGATACCGTCTTCGAGTCGGGTCGCCTGCCATTGCCCTGCATGCTGGTGGTCGGGGCGAAATACGACGCGTCGTCCGTCGCCCTGGATGATCTGCAGCTCAGGGCGCTTGGCCGCCCGGGTCGGGACGATCCGGGTCTCAAAGGAGTGGCTCCAGCCGATGCCCAGCGGACCATCGAAGCGATTGCGGCTGTTGTAATGACGAGCCAGCACGAAGGGCACGATGGCCGAGGCGCGAAGGTCGACTTCGTGCCGGTATTTGTTGCCGGTGACCAGATCGACCGGATTGCCGGCGCCGGTTGCAACTCCGCCGGCACGCATTCCGGTTGCTTCATCGGCAAAGTCGCAGACCGATGAACCTGGTCCGGCGGGCGGGCCACCCGCGGCGCCGCAGGTGGCCTGGGCCGAGGCCTCGGATTGGACGAGCAGCGATAAGGCGACGACGACGATCGCAAGCGGTGACGCAAAGGCGGCAAGCGTTGCGCGCAGCGAATGCCGTTGGCGCGGTGATTGAAGGGTGTGGTGCACGGCGAGGAGATCCGAAAGCGGGCCTTGCCCGGTGATCGGAAATCCTTGCGCAACTTTGCGATCCGCTCAATTGAGCGGGGGTTCTAAGACTAAGGTTCTAAGTCGATCAATTCAGTCGATCATGGTCTTGACGACCTCATGCCCATTGCCCGACCACGGCCTGCGCAATCGGCCCGCCCCATTCCTGTGTGAAATGGCCGGCTTCGGCGATCAGCATCGGCGGCGGGCAGTTGCGGATCGACTGGCGAAGATTGGCCATCACCGCTTCGCCGAGCACCGGATCGGCCTGGCCAACCGCCATCAGCGTGCGGCCGTTCCAGGCGTTTTTCCACCAGTCCCGTGCCTGCCGCGAGATCGCCGCGCCGGGGGCATCGGGATGATCGGGCACAAGTTGCGGAAAGCGTCTCACGCCGGCCTTATGGCGGGCATCGGGGAAGGGCGCTTCGTAGGCGGCCGCCTCGGCAGCGTTCAGATGCGGCGTTGCCCGGGCAAGCAGCTTGGCGCAATCGAGGTCGGGGTTTTTGGCGACATAAGCCCGCCAGTCGATGAAGCCTTTTGACAGCGGCTGGTCGCCGGTTCCCAGCAGGGTGTTCATCACGACCAGGCCGTCGAATCGATCCGCAAAGACCATCGGCAGGGTCAGACCCAGGATGCCGCCCCAGTCCTGGCAGACGAGCGTGACCTCGGTCAGGTCCAGTCGCTCGATCAAGGCGATCAGATGACCGCGATGAAAGTCCAAGGTGTAGACCGCCTCCTCCACCGGCTTGTCCGAGCGGCCGAATCCGATCAGGTCGGGCGCGACCACACGGTAGCCGGCCGCCACGAAGACCGCGATCATCTTGCGATAAAGGAAGCTCCAGGTTGGCTCGCCATGCAGGCATAAAAAGGTGCCTGAGGCCTTGCTGGGGCCGGTGTCGAGCACCGCCGTGCGAAGGCCCTGATAGCCGGGCAGATCGTCGATCCAGGTGATCGGCCAACTGAAGCCGGGCACTGACGCGAAGCGATCGTCCGGTGTGCGAAGAATGTCCATGGTCAATGTCTCGCCAGAAAAGCCGTGCCAGATTATCTGCCGGTGCGGCGCAACCGGCCGGGTGGATGATTCACCGAATGCCGCCGCCGGTCGTGCCGACGGATCGCCTGCCTGACGGTTGTGATCCGATGATAGGCTGGCCTGAAATCAGACAGAAAGGGCGACCATGGAGGCTGGAAGCTTCGCTCAATTGCTCTACCGTTATTGGTTCTATGGCTGGCTTTTCAGGGACGCCAACCGCGGCAATCTGCTTGAGCGCGCCGCGGCAATTCGCTACAACCGCTCACATTCCCGCTGGCTGCCGACCTATCTGAGGCGCTGGACCGTTCTGGGCGTGCTCTGCTACCTCATCGGCTGGGCGATCGAAGTCCATGCGCCCGGGCCCCTCATGCTGTTTTTCTTCATACTGTTCGCGTTCACCGTGCCGGTCAACGCGGTGACGCTGGCCGCCTGGATCGGTCTGAAGCTGATGCCCGGGCACTGACGCCCGCTTGGCAAATCGCAAGCCCACTGCATAAACGAGAAGGGCCCGATTCGCATCGGGCCCTTCCGGTGTCAGCCGGGTCATTCTGGTTTGTACCAAAAGGGCCCGGCTGAGCATCGATCGGCTTGCGCCGACCGAGTGCTGGCTTACATGTCCATACCGCCCATGCCGCCCATACCACCCAT
>CAIKZV010000268.1 GCA_903831925.1 uncultured Burkholderiales bacterium | reverse complement strand
CTTTGAGTGCCTGCATGAACTCAAGCTGATTGTCGACCTGATGTACGAAGGTGGCATCGCTAACATGAATTACTCGATTTCGAACAACGCCGAGTTCGGCGAATACGAAGTCGGTCCGAGAATGATCACCGCGCAAACCAAGGCGGCGATGAAGGATGTGCTCAACGACATCCAGACTGGCGAATATGCCAAGCGTTTCATTCTCGAGAATCGGGCGGGTGCGCCGACCCTGCTGTCGCGTCGCCGTCTGACATCGGAGCATCCGATTGAGCAGGTCGGAGAGCAACTGCGCGCGATGATGCCCTGGATCAAGGCGAACAAGCTGGTCGACCGTTCGAAGAATTGAGTCTTCGACGGCAAGTTGCCTTTGCGGTGCGCGGCCTGATTGATGTCAATCGGGCTGCCCCAGGCGCTTTCTGCTTGCGTTCGTGCGATGGCCTGTGACGTCTGCAATAAGGGTCGAAGTGTTACCCTTTCCTGATCATGACTGAACCGCGTCGTCGCAAATTCAAAGGCTTTCGCCCGCTGCGGCCGGCACGTGCCTC
This sequence comes from uncultured Burkholderiales bacterium, assembly GCA_903831925.1. GTDB lineage: Bacteria > Pseudomonadota > Gammaproteobacteria > Burkholderiales > Burkholderiaceae_E > UBA4615. Next base: position 1,479 of record CAIKZV010000268.1, on the reverse strand, counting down.
GTCGGTCGTCACTCCGTCGATTCACGAGACCGACGCTCCGGAACTGCGGCCGCGCTCCAGGGGCGTTTACCTGCTGCCCAACGCCTTTACAACCGGCAACCTGTTTGCTGGTTTCTTTGCGATTGTGCAGGCGATGAACGGCCGCTTTGAGGTGGCCGCAGTCGCGCTGTTCGTGGCAATGGTGCTCGATGGCCTCGATGGCCGCGTCGCGCGTCTCACAAATACCCAGAGTGCTTTTGGCGAGCAATACGACTCGATGGCCGACATGGTGTCGTTCGGTGCGGCGCCTGCGCTGGTGGTCTACGAGTGGTCGCTGCGAGGCATGGGCAAACTCGGCTGGCTGGCGGCCTTCGTCTATGTCGCTGGCGCCGCGCTGCGGCTCGCCAGGTTCAACACGAATATCACCGTCGTGGATAAGCGCTTCTTTCAGGGAATGCCGAGTCCTGCGGCTGCGGCGCTGGTGGCTGGCTTCGTCTGGATCGCGACCGATCTTCGTGAAACACGCTGGATCGATGCAACCGGGGCCGACCTGCGCTGGTTCGCCTGGACGCTGACGCTTTATGCTGGTCTCACGATGTTTTCAAACGCGCCTTTCTACAGTTTCAAGGACATCAACCTCAAGCGCAGCGTGCCTTATGTGGCGGTTCCGCTGATCGTGCTGTTTTTTGTGCTGGTTTCCTACGATCCCCCGATCGTGCTTTTTTCGCTGTTTCTCGTCTATGCCGCGTCAGGCTATGTGCTGTGGCTATGGCGGCTTTGGGGCGCACGCAAAGCCGTCAATTCGACGGAGCGCGCCTCGCCGAATTGACCATCGCTTCGCGCAGACGCTAAAATCGCGGGTTAACCTGCACGGTCTTCCTCCTCAATGACGGCAACTCCATGACGGCACCGGTGAATCCCGATAAAGCCTGGCGAAAGCCTTTGGTGCTTGGCAACTGGAAGATGAACGGTGATGTCGCGACTGCCGAGCAGTTGCTGGCCGATCTGTTGCAAGGCGAGCGCGAATCTTCCGAGTCGTTGGGCGGCGTCGAGGTCGGGGTCTGTCCGCCTTTTCCCTATATTGGCCTGGCTGCTGCAAGGCTGGCCGGCAGTCGGCTCAGTTGGGGCGCTCAGAATGTCGCGCACTTCGGCAATGGTGCCTACACCGGCGAAGTCTCGGCGGCGATGCTTCGTGACCTGGCATGCACCTGGGTTCTGATCGGTCATTCCGAGCGTCGCGCCTTGTTTGCCGAGACCAACACGCAGCTCGCGATGAAAGTTGAATTGGCCATCAGAGACGGACTGTTGCCGGTGGTCTGTGTGGGAGAATCGCTGGCCGAGCGTGAGGCATCGATGACCGAGTCGGTTCTGGCTGCTCAGATCGATGCGCTCTGTGAAGTACTGGCCTCGGCGAATCAGCGGTTTGTGATTGCTTATGAGCCGGTGTGGGCCATCGGTACCGGCCTGACGGCTTCGCCCGAGCAGGCGCAGCAGGTCCAT
>CAIKZV010000267.1 GCA_903831925.1 uncultured Burkholderiales bacterium | reverse complement strand
TGATGCCATAGGGCAGGCCGGCCACCAGCGTGTCGCGGTAGGGTTGCAGGTCGAGAAACTCGATCACCTTTTCGGCCTCTTCCCGCGCATCGACTTCGGCCTGGCGAACCTTGGGCGTGTGGAAGAGGTCGGCAAAAAAGCCGGTCTTGCGATGCACATGCCCGCCAATCAACAGGTTCTGGAGCACCGTGGCGTATTCGAAGAGTTCGATGTTCTGGAAGGTTCGTGCAATGCCGAGTTCGGCGACCCGGTAAGGCGGCACCTTGTTGAGCGCCACGCCATCGAATTCGAGGGTGCCGGCGGTGGGCACATAGAACCGGCTGATCAGATTGAAGACCGTGGTCTTGCCGGCGCCATTGGGGCCAATCAGCGTAAAGATTTCGCCGCGTCTGACATCGAAGCTGACCTGATTGACGGCCAGCACGCCGCCGAATCGAACCTGCAGCTCGCGGGCCGAGAGCAGCGGTGAGCTGCTGTTGAGTGTCGCGTCGCTCATTTCAGGCGATCCGATTTGGTGAAGCTCTTTTGCCGCTTGAACATGCCCTTGCGGTAGAACGGGAACATCTGGAACCAGGTGCGGATCTTCAGCCAGCGTCCATACAGACCGAGCGGCTCAAACAGCACGAAGGTCACAAGGACGATGCCATAGATGACTGCCTGCAGTCCGGCGGCACCGCCGATGGCATCAGGCAGGTAGTCTTTGCCCAGTGCAATCAGCTGGGGGAGGGTAATGAGGAAGATCGCGCCAAGGAAGGCGCCATGCACGAAGCCAAGCCCGCCGACGACCACGAGCAGCAGCAGGTCGATCGACTGAACAAGGCTGAACTGGTCGGGCGAAATGAATCGCATCTTGTGGGCATACAGCGCACCGGCAATGCCTGCCATCGCAGCAGAGATCGCAAAGGCCAGGCCTTTGTAACGCGCCAGGTTGATGCCCATGCTCTGGGCCGAAATCTCGGAGTCGCGGATCGCCACGAAAGCGCGGCCAGTTGGTGCGCGAAGGAGGTTGAGCACGGCCAGCGTGACGATTACACAGAGCCCCAGGCACAGGTAGTAAAACGAGGTGTCGGTGTCGAGTTTGACGCCGAAGATCTGGGGTGGGTTGATGTTCAGGCCGGCGTTGCCACCGGTGACGTCTTCCCAGCTGGCGAACACTTATTCGACGATGAAGCCGAAGGACAGCGTCGCAATGCCCAGGTAAATCCCCTTGACGCGCAATGCCGGTGCGCCAACGATGACACCGACGATTGCCGACAGAGTCATGCCGATGGCGAGTGCCACAAAGAACGGTATGCCGTGGTTGGTGAGGTAGGCCTGCGCATAAGCGCCCACGCCCATGAATGCGGCATGGCCGATCGACACCTGGCCGGTAAAGCCGGCCAGCAGCATCAGACCGAGGCCGACAATCGAGCAGATCAGCACGAAGCTCAGTTGGGCCAGCCAGTATTCGGGCAGCAGTAATGGCGCGATGAGCAGCAGCGCAATCAGAAGCCCGTACCAGAGGCGATGCCCGCCGTGCTTGGCCAGCGCGATGTCCTGCTCATACGAGGTCTTGAAGGTAAAGCGCATCGGTCAGACCTTCTTGCGGAGTTTTTCGCCGAACAGGCCGTTTGGCTTGAACCACAGCATCAGCAGCACAACGATGTAGGGGGCGATGTCTTTGAATCCGGTCGGAAGATAGAAGCCTGACAGCGATTCGACGATGCCGATGATGAGTCCGCCGACGATCGCGCCGGGCAGGCTGCCGAAACCGCCGACGACCGCCGCCGGGAAGGCTTTCAGGCCGATGAATCCCATGTTGACGTGAACGAAGGTGATCGGTGCGAGCAGCAGGCCCGCGACCGCGGCCACCGCCGCTGACAGCGCCCAGACAAGTCCGTTGAGCTTCTGAACCGGTATGCCCATGTAGTAGGCCGCCAGCTGGTTTTGCGAGGATGCCTGCATGGCGATACCGACGGTCGTGAATCGGAATACCGCATAAAGCACCGCACAAAGCACGGCAGTTGCAGCAATGATGACCAGATGCTCGAGCGAAACAAGCAGGCCGCCCGCGGCGATCACCTGGTCTTTGTAGGGTACCGGCAGGTTGTTGGTTTCGGATCCGATGACCGGGATCATGGTGATCAGGCCGCGAATGATGTACGCGACACCGATGGTCAGCATGACCACCGTGAACTGCGGTTGACCGAGGATGGGCCGGATGACAAGGCGCTCGATGAACAGCCCGAAAAATCCCATGGCCACCATCGAGCTGACGATCGCGAGCCAGAACGGAAAACCGAGCATCGTCATGACGACCAGGCCGATGAACGCACCCAGCATCATCAGGTCTCCCTGCACGAAGCTGACGGTTTCGGTGGCCTTGTAGATGAGCACGAAGCCCAGCGCGATCAGGCCGTAAATGCAGCCTTGCGCAATGCCGCTGACCAGAAGCTGAAGAAGCTGCAAGACTGTCTCTTTGTGTGTCGTTATACGAAGCGGCTGGAATTTAGCACGCGTGTTGCAGTTTGCCGAATGCTTTTCAGTTTTTCGAATTTCTGACCGGAGAAAACTTTTCAGGGGTGCGCTTGATGCGGCGGTGCAGCAGTTTGTAGAGGTCGGGGTCAAAAGCGCTTTCGCCGGCCGCTTCAATCGCACGCCAGCGGTCGAAGATCCACTGGTCGACAAGGCCGGACTCGGGATCACGCTCGATCAGGACCACCGGGCCGTCGAAGGGCCAGGCCGCGAAACGCATTGGAGCTAGCCCGGCGAGCAATCGCGCATGGTGGGCCTGTGCTGTTTCGTCGCCGGTGCAAAGGCCAGCACAACGGTTCACCTGTCGGGAAAAGCAGGCGCCTTCACGCGCCCACAGTCCTGATGCCCGATCGCAAAGGCGCTGAGATTTGCCGACTGCGGCCAATGCAGCGCGCGCGCTTGCCCGGCTGCCGAATGGCCCATAGAGCTCGGACTCTCGGAGCGGGTCACTGTCAGGCAGGTCGCTCAGTTTGAGAATCCTGGGTGTCTGGCCGGGCTCGATCGGAT